>CALEVL010000196.1 GCA_937924675.1 uncultured Ignavibacteria bacterium
GCAGAGCTTCTTTAACAAGTGCGTACCCAAACAGGAGTTTGGGTACGAGCATAAAAATTTATTGTTCTTTCTGTATGTCCCCTATAGGAACACTCCTGCCCGCGGAATGCAAATCTAGTGCACTCTCTGCAGGCCTGCCTGCCCACTGGCCATAGAAGTGCGAAATGCATTCTGGCAGGCAGGCGGGCGGGGACGACAGGTTACAATTAACTATTCAATTACCTCCGCAGGTAAATACAACCATTTCTGAAACTCCACAAACAGACTACTGATCGTTACAACTTCACCAAGCCGCTCTTTTGCATCTTCAAGCGATTGATATTTATTTGTGAGAAGTATTGGAAGCTTTTCCTGATCAAGTTCTTCAACACCGGTCTCAATATATTTGCTTAACACAAACTCTATGAACTCTTTCTGCTTATTGTTCAACTCGGCATATATCTTTGCCTGTGCGGTTGCAACTCTCTCTTCTCTTGTGATCGGCTTGATGTCGCTGTTGAATACATACTCAAGCACATCAAAGAGATCACTCTTCTCGGCATCAATGAGTTTCTGAAGTGTTGTAAGTTCATCTTTGCCGAAGCCGGCTTCATCAAGTTTTTCCAAAAGGGTTCGGCGTGTCATGGGATTGCTCCAAAGAGTTCTTAGTTCTTCTTCGCTTTTGAAAAACTTTGGCAGTTCTCCAAAAAGATTATTAAGAAATTCTTCAACCGATATCGGTTTGCCGTCAGCGCTCCAGAATGATGTTGCTATCATGTGCTGTATCTCGCGTTCTTTGCCGTCACGCAGCTTTATCTTGATCTTTGTGCGCCTGTTGCAAATGCATGGACGCTGTCCGCACACCTGGCAAGGCTCGGGTTCCGGCTTTTCGCAAATGCACGGCCGCTGTCCGCATTTCCTGCATGGTTCCGGCGTAACGGAAACATCCGTTGGGTCTCCTTCAGTTGGCGGCTCGGGTTCACCATCCCACTCCGGATCAGAGAAATGGTGGCATGCATCAACATAGTCATAGATCGTAAAGAACTCTTTGCCATCAAAAAGCCGCGTTCCTCTTCCGATGATCTGCTTGAATTCAATCATTGAGTTTATTGGACGCATCAATACTATGTTACGAATATTCCGGGCATCAACACCGGTCGAAAGTTTCTGTGAAGTTGTGAGAATAGTAGGCAATGTTTTCTCGTTATCCTGAAACTCTCTTAAGTATTGTTCGCCGATCTCTCCGTCATTGGCAGTTACTCTTGCGCAATAGTTTGTGTCACTGCTTTGCTTGTATTGATTGACCAGATCACGGACTTTAGCAGCATGATCTTGCGTGGCGCAAAAGATGATCGCCTTCTCATTTTGATTTGCAATGTCCAGATAAATCTGTACTCTCTTTGCCTCGCGCTCATCTATCTCAATTATCTTGTTGAAATCAGATTCAGTATAAAGCCTTCCCTCTTCCACATCGCCTTCAATGATCTTATCATCACTTACATACATATAATCATCAAGCGTTGTCTTGATGCGCTTCACTTTAAACGGAGTTAGGAATCCGTCATTGATACCCTCTTTAAGCGAGTAAATATAAACCGGCTCACCAAAATATCTGTATGTGTCAACATTCTCATCACGCTTGGGTGTGGCGGTCAGTCCCAATTGAACTGCCGGTGAAAAGTATTCGAGTATCGCCCGCCAGTTGCTTTCATCATTCGCTCCGCCTCTGTGACATTCATCTACAATGATGAAGTCAAAGTAATCTTCAGGGTAATCGCCGAAGTACGCCGAAGTTTTGCTCTGGCTGTCGGAAGAGCTCATAAATGTCTGAAAGATCGTAAAGAACACACTTCCGTTTGTCGGCACGCTTCCTTTCTTCTTTATCTCACTTGGCCTGATCCTGACGAGCGCATCTTCGGGGAAGAATGAGAATGCATTGAATGCCTGGTCGGCAAGGATGTTCCTGTCAGCAAGAAAGAGTATGCGTGGTCTGCGACTTCCGTCGCGATTTAGACTCCACCTCGTCTGAAAAAGCTTCCATGATATCTGAGATGCGATCGCTGTCTTGCCAGTGCCTGTTGCAAGTGTAAGTAAGATGCGTTGCTTATTATTGGCAATTGCTTCCATTGCTCTGTTGATCGCAAGCTCCTGATAGAAGCGCAACTGCCACGTGCCGCTTTTATCTTCAAATGGTATCCCGGCAAACTTATCTCGCCAGTTATTCTGCTCAGCATAGGTCTTATTCCAAAGTTCTTCTGGCGAAAGAAAATTTGTAACGATACCTTCCTTCCCGGTCTTCATGCAGATGCTGTAGATCTCTCTTCCGTTAGCCGCATAAGTTGTTTCGATGTTCATCTTCTCTGCATACTGTTTTGCCTGTGCAACGCCTTCGCCGACCTCGAGTTCATTGCTCTTTGCTTCTACGACAGCCAGCTTGATGCCCTTATACATAAGTACATAATCTGCCGTAAGCTTCTTAGCTCTTCCCCCGCCTGTTTGTATTCTGCCTTCTGTGATATTGTATTCGCGAAGGATCTTCGAACCTTCAACCACGCCCCAGCCGCATGCTTTCAGTACCGGGTCAATAAGTTCGGCTCTGGTTTCGGCTTCGTTCATGTCATCATTCTCTTATAATGTTCTTCATAACCATTCTCTCTGAACACTAAAGCAAAAGCATCTTTGAAATCATCATAATTGAATTCCTTTATATCAAATATGTTTTGTCCTAAGGAGTGAGATTCACGATTCACATATCTGCAGAATGCCTGAAACCTGTTTGCTTGCATAACAGGTTTTTGAAAAATATTATTCAGATCCTTCTTTTCAACAAAGTTGAAGAAATACTCAATTATGTTTCTCATACAGTTAGCTATTAATGCGGGTGGCTGTTTATCATCCTTAATCACAAACCAATACGATTGATAGTCATTCTGAATTTCTTCATAACTCATTTCAAGAATCTGGCTGCCAGTTGAGTTTTTTCTTATTCTGAAGAGTTTTTGTTTTTCATTTCGCCGTTCCTTATTAGTGTCTGTCATTTCATAAAAGAAATACAGACTATGAGTAAGTAAAAAAACTTGTTCATATTTATCACTTCTAAGAAACTCGTTGTGAATTAATCTGCCAACATTAAAAACGTATATGTGAGATAGACTTGAAATTGGGTCGTCTATTACAATGATTTTCTTTTTGCCTGCTTCAGTTGCATCTTTCTTTCCCCTGCATAATTCCATAAAATAAAGAAAGCTGATTATCATCTTTTCGCCTTCACTTAGTGAAAGAAAAATTCTGTTATCGTTTTGCTCTCGTACAATCCTATAGAGATTCTTGGAGTGGTGTTTGATACTGAAATCTTCTATTCCTAAGTCAAGTAAGCCATTATTTATGTTGGTTATAGCTAATTCGATATTTATAGTCAGTCTTTGTTGCTCAACAATGATTGCTTTCTGTTCTTCTATATCCGTTTCAAAACCCTTTATTGCTCTATTGATTGCAGAAATGCTTTTCTGTGATTGAGTTTTGTCAGAAATATATTTGCTTATTGTTTGGTCATAATCCCAACGCATAATTTCCCAAAAAGAATGTTTTAATTCTGCTAAAGCTTCTTGCTTTCTGTCAATTTTGCGGTTATACTCGCTTATGAGATTATTTATCTTCTCGATTATTCCATTTAATTCTCCAAGTGACTTAAAAGAGTTGTTGAGTGTAACTGCAACACTTGGAGATTTTATTTTGTCCTCAATTAAATTTAAATTTTCATTGACTATTTTTGAAAACGCATTATAAGCCAGTTCAAAATCCTTTTTGTGGCTCTCATATTTCGGATTACTCTCAAAAATCGATTTATCCGGAATTGAATGAACCGCATCTTCATAACTCTTATGAAATGCTTTCAACGAAACTAAGTCTGCCTCATAGGACCCATCAAAGTAGTTCCTAATTCTCTGAAGTAGTTGCTTTGTTATTGTTGATTCTTGGCAGAATGGACAAACTTCCCTTTCCTTTTTAAATTCAGTAGGCAGATATTCTAACCCGTCTCTTACCCAATCTGAATTGCCAAGCCTGTTAATCAATTCTGATACAGTACTATTTTCATTTCCAACTATTTGTTTCGCAAACAAAGATTCTGATTCAATACTTTGAGCAGAGAAGGAAATTGGATACAAGGTGTTGCACTTTTGTGCATTATCTCCTGCTATTGCCTGGACTTCATTCTTAATAGATTCAATCGTCTCTGTGGGTTTATTCTGCGGTTTTTTTAGTCCTTCAACAAATGCAAGTAATTTGCTCCCGTCGTTCTTGTACCCTTCCAAGCAATACTCCAGAACTCTGTCTCCACCTGTATACTCCTTTTTGATATTCCAAACTTTATTTTTTGCTGCTTCGTCTCTTGATACAGATATATCCTTTTCTTTTTGAAGTTCCTTTTCCTTTGTTGCTTTGTCACCTTCAATTCGTTTTGTTTCCTTTTCAGCGGTCGCAATTTTCGTCTCTGCATCCTTGTTTTCTTTTGATAGTGTGAATATCCCATTCAAATTTTCTGATTCATTGACCCTCATACTGGATTCTTCCGTTTCTTCC
>CALEVL010000197.1 GCA_937924675.1 uncultured Ignavibacteria bacterium
GTTTTGAATTCAGGTAATGCCTGTATGACTGGTATCCTTTATACATCTACTTTCAGTAGTTTCTTTAGATTGTTGTCAAAAAAGTCTCTGCTGACTCTGAACTCGACGCTGAATCCGTACTCGGGGAAATGCTTGTCAGGACAGTCAAATCTGAGATGCACCTTCCCTTTGGTTTCAGCAGTGTCAAGAAGCTTCAAGCCGGTGATGGTGGTTGATACAGCGATGTTGAAGTATCGCTCGATCTGGTTGAGCAGTTCTAAGTTTTCTGTAAGTCCGCTCATTCTATCCCGCTCCTGTCTTTTGCTTTTTCCATTACAAAGAACTTTCTAAGATGCTTGTTGAAGTGTTCCTTCTCAATCAACCAGATGATCAGATCTACCGGCTCGCCGTAGCTCAGATAAATGCAAGCCTGATGCTCAAGCTCATCTATCTTAAAGCTCACGCACAGTTCCAAATCTTCTATAAGCCTTCTGAATATTGTGATTCCCTGCATGATCAGTTTTCGAAAAGTTTGATTAATATTCCCGTAAGATGCATAGAGCTGTCCACTTTACTTGAGACTTCATCCTTAGCCAGGCTAATCACCTGGCACGGCAGGATGCACCCTCCCTGTAGCTTGAAGGTATGCATCCTGCTTACCGGGTCGAAGCTTCCGGGTCCGAAATTCTCGGTGCCTGCAATCAGGATATTCTGACCGTCCTCGTAATATGGAAGTTCGTTCCTGTTCATCTCAGGCTGATCTCTTTGAGTTGCGTAAGCTCCGGAAGCAGTTCCGGATTGACTTTCTTGACAAGCCTTTTGATCCCGCGAAGCTCCATGAGCAGCGCATGAGCAGTGCTGTTGAGCTCCTTGAATTCCTTTCTCATTCTGTTGAGCTTTTTGATCTGGTCTGTCTCGCGGAGAAGTCTCTGAAGCTCTTTGATTTCAATCTTGCGTTCTTCGGCTTTGTCATAGCAGCGCAGTATCTCGCTTGTTACGGTCTGCACTTCGGCTACGATAACCTGGCGCTGCTTTTTCTCTGACATTGACTCGATGTTTGCGAGCCCTGTGGCTACGCCGTTCTTGGTGACGACTAAGTCGTTCATTTGTGTTTGCTCCTGTGTTTAAGGTTTATTTGGAAATAGTTAAATTTAGTTATGGAAATTAATGCCGAGACAATACTTGTGACCAATGATGTCACAAAGGAACTCTTCCATTCAATGGATAGAGCCGCTAAAGACACTCTGTTAAAGAGGTTGCTGGCAATTGAGACAGAGAAGTCACCGCACATTTTCGCCAATTGGTCTATCGGCGAAACTGAAACCGTTGCTTCCTTCGTTAAAGAGACTCCCGAGAGAAGAGGGAAACTCAAGAGATTCAGCCCTGATAAGATTGATCTGCCCATGCTCATCTTTAAGTCTTATTATTTGATGGAGTACAGTCTGACCCGAATGACAGACATTTACATATACACTCGAACAAGAGCTTCTCTGATGGAGAAAGTTGTTGTTTATGGACGTATTTCCGCCAAAATAGGTAGAGACGAAGATCCTCGAAATCGTTCCATGTCAGATCCTTTAGCTTTCTATGCAGGTAGTTTCTTTTACGATCAATACCCTTATGACGAGATGGTATTCTCAATTTGTAACGGATATATTTGATTCTTTCCGTCATAGCTCTTCGTCCTCCAACTTCCACTCCATGCCTTCTATGGTCAGTGTGGATTCTTTAATTTGAGATTCTGTTGATTTAGATGTTGTAAGCTCCATCACCGGCTTACCGGTTGTTATCTCGGCACACTCATTTTTTACAAACTCTGCTATGGAGCCGAGCGGTGTTGTATCAGTAATGCCGTTCATGCGCTCAAGCAGCTTCTTCCTCACGTCAAGAGCTTCACCGTCAATAGTAATGCGTGTGTTGACGATTGCCAGCAGCTCCGGAAACTGTGCGAGAGCTGCATCCAGAAGCTTTGCCTTCATCTCTCGTTGATGCTTGCCGGCTTCCTTCCTCTTCTTGTAAACCATCTCCTGAAGTTCGGAGTTGGGAACAGTCCTCATGCTGTGCAAAGTGGCAACATACTGCCCCTTCTCGTACATGGCGCCTGTGTATGTATCTATAAAGTTTTCGGTGGCGTATATGTCCATCTTCGAAAGATCGGTAGGGAGCATAGAGATGATGAAGTTCCTGCCTTCGAGGCACGGCATGTAATCGCCAGCAGTGTAGTTGAATGATACGCCTTTCCTTGTGATGCTGATCTTTCCCTTGTAGTTCTTGATCTGCGTATCGTCCATAAGAGCCCACCTGAGCGACTCCTCTGTAAGGAAGTAAGGTTCGTAATTTGTAGAAAACTTATTCCACATCTCCGCAATGGAAGCTCTTTGCTTAGTTGCCTGAAATACACGGTCCCGCTTGCGTTTGAGGCAGTCGCCTGTAAGATATGCCTCTGCAGAACTTATATACTCGCTCACCAGGTGATCGCAATCTTCCGGGGAAAGACGCTTGGATGAATGCCTTACTTCTGACCTGTCGCCTCCGACATAGTTCTTGAAAAGACTGTCATGCTCGTCTTTTAAGAACTTATTGAAGCGCTCAATGTTTGCCTTGTGAGTCGGCTCATACGGCGCTACCGGCTTGAATTCGTTAATCATGTATCCTGAGCCGGCTGACTGAAGCTTCACGCGCTCCATAAACTTCTGTACACGATCTGAATATCCAATGCCGTTGTCAAACAAGTAGCCCTTTTTCGGCAATCCGACCTGAAGCATTGACTGTATAAGCACGTTGATCACATCTTCGCTGTTCGGCTCACGCGGAAGGATCACATATCCGACAGGCATCATTGTCAGCATCTCAACGGCTATCCAGTACCATACCTTTTTCAGCTTCATCTTTCCGTCAACAGGATCAAGCCACCAGCTTCCTGAGACGTCTGCCTTGCGGTCATCAAAGGCAATGTAGTCCATGAATCCGATGTTGTCAGTAAATGCGCCCTGGACAGAAGGAAGCTTCTTCAAAAACTCTTTATGACGGTTGTAATACTTCCAGCAGTCATCATAATTATTCACTTTTATCCAGTTATTTACATACCTGTACAGTGTAGAACTGGGTATTGCGGCGATCTCATAAAGCATCTCATTTCGCTGTGACAATTCCTGAATTCTGGTAGTGATAAACCTGACTGAAGGATCGCCGCAATCCATATAAAGCTTTGCAGCCATTGCTTCAACCTTTTCCTTTGCCATCACAAGATTACTGTTCCTGGCAGTCCCGGAGTCCTTACGTTTCTTGTGATGCACAGAATGCTTCCCAGCAGCAATCTTATAAAGAACCTTGTCGGAAAGCCCCTTCACCTTGCGGCCGGTTGCCTTCTCGAATTCAGCTATTCGCTTCAGGGCTTCCTTTACATAGCCCTTCCCGGCTTTGGCAACGTAAGTCCTGATCTCTTCCTTGAACTTCTTTTCATCAGTGGCATGAACCTCAATTGAAGGCGGGACAATTATATAGCGCTGTCCGTTGATCTTGGCGGAAGGAAGATGCCCACGTTCAACTAACTTCTCTACCCATCTTCTACTCACTGTATTAGATTCGCAGTACTCATCTATGTGTATCATCTTAAGTACCTCCTGAATCCTTCTTCAATCTTCCTTACCAAATCCGGATTAGCTTTCCTTCTGCCGGCTATAATATTAGCTAAGTGCGGCCTTGAGATTTTGGCATGACGGGCAACGTTCTCCATGGTAGGCCTGCTCTTGAACTGCCTTCTCAAATCTTTTAAGTTTCTGTTAGTCTGCGTTTGCATTATATTTGATGAAAATTGATTGTTTCAAAAATAGTTTTAATATTAAAACTTGTCAAGGACAAAGTTTTAAATTTAAAACTTTTTCTGTATGCTATATGGATTTACTAAAAGACCGGATCAAGCGAGTAAGGGGTGTGCTTACATACGAGCAGTTTGGAAAGGAGCTGAGCAAGTCAGGGTTCCAATTTACGAAAGGTAATTTGTGGAGGTATGAGAATGATGATGACCTGAAGCCAAGTTATAATTTCTTTGTTGCCGTGCGTCAAGTGTTCAAGATCAATTTAAATTGGTTGATAGTTGGAGCTGGGGATATGTTCGATTCTAAGAAGTTAGTTAACAGTAAGAGCAGCCGTGATAAAGTCAAATAGTAGCTATGCGGATAGTTCGCAAATGGTGTTCGTAAAGTTCGCAAACTCCCTCTCCATTCTCCCCTCACCCTTCAATTCTGCGCAGCAATCGCGGTATGGTTTTTGGCTCGTGGCAGATATTCTCAAATAATGTGGTGGCAAAGTGCAAAAACAAATCAAATTCGCCGGGTGGAATTCTCAGATAATGTGGGGTGGCTCAGTATTGATGTTTCAATGGATACCTTTACAGCATGTTTCGCAGCATTGAATCTGGA
>CALEVL010000198.1 GCA_937924675.1 uncultured Ignavibacteria bacterium
AAGAAATTTATTCCACACTTCATCCGGATTTCCTTCCTTGAATTGAAATCCCTCAAAACCTTTTTCGCTCAATCCCGACGAGATCAGATGAACCCGCTTTCCATCCTGATACAGTTCTATCTCCCTGTAGAAATTAATTCCCTCAACACCGTCAATATTTTTGATCTTCTCTATAAGGTCTTCCGAAAGCAATGCATCGTTTCTTCTTGAAATCAGATTCGGAGCTGATATGAACAGGTCTGCATTGAGTCGTGCGCCAAGCCACTCTATCACAGTATCCCTGAAACTATTGATCATTGTTCCAACTCCAACAGTAGCTGCAACCGCAAGAGCAAGAGCGGCAATTGCCACATAAGTTCTGCTTATGTTTTGAATCACCGAGCGAGATGCGATCTTTCCTGTAATGCCGAAGAGTGATTTGAACAAGGGTGAGAAGACTTTTTCTACAGCCAGTATTATTGCCGGTGTGATCAGAGCAAAACCGGTAATTACCGGAAGTATCCCAAAGTAACTGAGCCAGATGTTCTTTGACGGAAGAATCAGAATAACGGCACCGGCTATCATTGTCACAATACCCGCTATGGTCATCTTTGGAATTTTCTTTAGCAAGCCCGACTCCTGTTCCGTTCTCATCATAGCTGATCTCGGATGGACTCTCGATGCTTCACGTGCGGGCTTAAGCGCGGAGATAAGAGTTGCAATGACTCCGAGCGCTATGCTCTTTATAATTACAAGCGGAGAAACATAGATCTCTCTCACTGATACTACATAGTAAAGATCGTTGATCGTTTGCGAGATGAATATGAGCAGGAATTTGGAAACAAAGTAAGCGGCGATGAGTCCGAGAATTGTTCCGGCTGTGCCGATGACAAGAGCTTCGGTTAGTATCATCTTATAGATCTCGTTAGATGTAACGCCGATGGAGCGAAGCGTGCCGATGAGAGTTTTTCTTCTTACAACAGAGAATGTCATTGTGTTGTAGATGAGAAAGAGTCCGACTATGAGCGCAAGCAGACTGAGTGATTGAAGATTGATGTTAAACGCATCGAGCATTTGTTCGGCGGTTTGTGACCGCGCGCCGGATTGTTGAAGTTCATATCCTTCGGGAAGAAACTGCCTGAGTCTGTTTTGTTCGGATTCAGTATCGGCGATCACATCAATGAAATCTATCCTGCCGGTTTTTTCCGTAAGCTCCTGTGCGGAGGCAATATCTGCAATGAAGAGATTCTCAAGCGCTGATCTGTTTGCATCATCCTCTTTGATAACTCCTGAAATGTAAAGAGTTCTTTCTTTGCCTCCGATAATCACCTGCTGCGAATCCCCAACAGACTTTCCGAGTTCCTTCAGGCTTTGCCCGGAAACAAGCACGGAGTTTGGTTTAGTAAGGAACGACTTCAATTCACCGTCAACAGAGCTTCCCGCCTGTTCGAGATAATCTCTGAATGGACGCTCTGCAAAAAAGTCAACGCCGAGGATCTTAAAGATCTTCCTTCCACCGCCGGGGATGCTTGCATAAGATTCTATCATTGGAGCGATCTTCCTGAAACCGCCTGCTATGCGAAGTTTACGATAGAGCGAATCAGGAATTCCGTCTGATGTTCCGATTATATGATGAGTTGCCTTTCCCGCTACTGCATCCATGGAGATGTTGAATGCCTTTGCAGAACTGTGATTGGCAATGTCGATCGATACGACAAGCGTAACTCCCATTGCAATTCCAAGTACAGAGAGAATCAGTTGCCAAGGATGTTTTAAGAGATTGCGGAGACCCGATCTTGTGAGACTATTCAACTGCTCTTTCCTTATTCAATTCGGTAAGTTTGCCTTCTCTGAGAGAAAGCACCCTGTCTGCAAGTCCCATCACATCCTTGCTGTGAGTTACCATTACCATCGTTTTTCCCTTTTGCTTCACAACTCTGTCAAGGAGGTCAACTATTACCAGTCCTGTTTCATAATCAAGATTTCCCGTGGGTTCATCTGCAAGAACTATTTCCGGGTCATGTATCAGTGCACGCGCAATGGCGATACGTTGTTGTTCACCTCCGGAAAGCTTTTCGGGATAGGTTGACGCGCGGTTTGGAAGTCCTACTTCAGTTAACAATGTGCTGATCTTCTCCTCCACATTGTCGCTGCCTGTCAGCTCAAGCGGAAGCTGAAGATTTTCTTTGACCGTAAGAGTAGGTATGAGGTTGAATGACTGGAATATGAAACCGATGTTGTTTCTTCTGATCAGAGTTCTTTCCCTTTCGGAAAGCGTGGTAATGTCTGTTCCGTTTATGCTCACCTTTCCCTTGTCGGGAAGGTCAATGCCGCTCATGAGATTAAGCAGCGTGGACTTTCCCGAGCCGCTTTTTCCGAAGAGTATAATGATCTCGCCTTTGGAAATATTCAGGTCAAGGTCTTTAAGAACTGTGTGTGTGGAACTGCCTTCAGTAAATTGCTTGCTTACTTTGTATAATTCAATCATTCAATGATTACTTCGTCTTTGTAAAGTTCAAACTACAAGGAGAAGAATTGAATTGAAATTCAAATAGTTCCTGGATTGTGAAAGCAGATATTACGCTGCCTCTTAAGATCTAAGCACACAACATAGCCCACGACTAAAGCCGTGGGCTGAGATTAAGATTTTGTCCGCGCCTGAGTCTCCGGTGCTTTGCCGGGACTTTCAGCCCGCTTCAGAGTCTCGGGCGCTTTACCCGAACTCTGACGCCAAGACTTTGCATTCCGCCGGAGTCCCGAAAAGC
>CALEVL010000199.1 GCA_937924675.1 uncultured Ignavibacteria bacterium
CATTGAAAGCGGAAATTCTGAATTCAGTTCCGGCTGACATGCTGTCGGAACGCAATAAGACTGTTGTGAAGATCGAAGTTGACTAAGCGACCGTAATATAAGAGACTATCACCATCCGCGTGTCATTCCCGGTTTCGCTCTTCCAGGTTGCAATAATTTCAAATCGAAAGAAGCTCAAAATATTTAACCGCAGAGAGTTCTAAGAGTAGGCGCAGAATTCGCGGAGGTTTCAACTTCCTATCAAGATAAATCTATAAATCACACTCTGCGACCTTTGCGACAACTCTGTGTCCTTTGCAGTTTGCTCCTTCCGGATTCAATTAATTTAGATTGAAACGAGTTCTTATAATTTGCCACAGAGAACACAGAGAAGTCACAGAGTTCACGGAGGATTGTGAGAGCTGATAGAGTCAAACGAATTCAACCTCTGCGACCTTTGCGACAACTCTGTGTCCTTTGCGGTTTTGCTCTTCAAGTTTGCTATAACTTCAAATCGAATGAATCTCGAAAAAATTTAACCGCAAAGATCGCAGAGAAGGCGCAAACCACGCGGAGGATTGTAACTGCATTTTAGATCAATGTGCATCTCAATTTAAATGTCTTAAAGGAAACTGAATAGTAATTCACATAGTGGATTACTGGATTGAATATTACTTACGAAAAGCAAGTAGGAATTTGAAACTAATAGCTTTTATTGAGATCGAGAAAGCAGTACATTGATCCAGCAATAAATCAAACCGAAAGGAAGAACAATGGAAGCAAAGAACTTTAGCAAACCTGATGAGATTTAGACACCTCCGAAAACAAAAGTGGAAGTTGTGAAGGTTGGAGATTCAACAATCATGAAAGGAACTTTCGAACCCGGTTGGAAATGGTCGAATTGCATCAAGCCGACAGTTGGTACTGAAATCTGTCAGGCTCCACACATCATGTATGTATTGTCGGTAAAAGATGAAAATAGTAATGGATGACGGAAGTGAAATGGAAATTGGCCCGGGCGATGCTGCTGATTTTTCTCTAAGGCGACAAATGTCGTTATTTCAGAAGTACCATCTTCTTAGTCTCAGACAGATTTCCAGATTCCAATCTATAGTAGTAAACACCGTTCGCAAGATCATTTGCATCAAACTCTATCTCATATGTTCCCGGATACTTCATTTCATTCACAAGAATTCTGACATGCTTTCCAAGATTATCATAGATATTAAGTTTCACAATATTAAAGGACTGTACATTATAGATAATCTTGGTAGTCGGATTGAAGGGATTCGGATAATTCTGAAGGAGCGAGAATCGAATTGGCATTCCAACTGATACTTCTTGTGATTTTGTAATGATGCCGCTGTTTGTAGTTTTGAGCATTGCCACAGCGCCCGCAATCCACCCTGTGCTGCTATTGATAAAAAAGACAGAATTTAAATGATTGGTTGTTCCGCTTGATTGACGCACCCAATTATTGCCTCCGTTTGTTGTGCATAATATCAGGCCTCCCGAACCCACGGTCCATCCTGTATTGTGATCTGTGAAATGGAGCGAGCTTAAGTAACCTGAAGCTGGATATGAAATCCAGTTTGCACCGCCGTTTGTTGTCTTGAGTATAATTCCTGACAGTTCAGATCCCCCGGCTGCCCATCCTGTATGACTGTCAACAAAATGGACTGATGTCAAAGATTTAGTTGTTCCGCTTGGCTGAGATGACCAATCAAAACCACCGTTTGTCGACATTATAATTACACCTGAACTTCCGACTATCCAACCGGTATTGTCATCAATAAAATAAACAGTCCTCAACCATTGATTTCCCCAGTTTAACTGTGTAAACCAGTTTACACCCCCGTTTGTCGACTTGATAATACTGTGGTCCCCTGTTGCCCACCCAGTGTTGTTATCAATAAAAAAAACTGAATACAGATTATCATTGATACCTCCGGATATAGAGGTCCAGTTAGCTCCACCATTTATTGTCCTGAGTATTACACCATGCAAAGCACCTGTTGCCCATCCTGTTTCAGTGTCAATGAAAAAAACTGAATACAGATCCTCGCCGGAACCGCTTGACTGAGCTTGCCAGTGGAAACCTCCGTCAGTAGTCTTGACAATTATACCCGACCAACCAACTGCCCAGCCGGTAACATTGTCTATATAACAGATTGATTCAGGATACAAACTGATTCCGATTGATTGAATTATCCAGTTCATTCCTCCGCTTGTTGTCTTTATTACACCGCCTCCCCTTCCTACAGCCCATCCTGTGCTGTTATCACTAAAATGCAGTGAATACAGATCGCTGGTGATACCGCTTGATAAAATTGACCAACTCACTCCTCCGTTTGTTGTACATAGTATTTTACCGTATTTCCCGACAGCACAGCCGGCATTAATATCTGTAAAATGAATTGAGAACAGATCGAAACTATTGCCTGTTGACTGGACAAGCCAATCAGAGCCTCCGTTTGTGGTCTTAAGCATTATACCCCATCCAACTACCCATCCGTTATTGTCATCCGTGAAATGTACTGAATTCAGAGTTCTGACTGTTCCGCTTGACTGTGCCAACCAGTTCGCACCACTGTTAGTAGTCTTGAGTATAGTACCTGTACCTGCTGCCCAGCCCAAACTACTATTAACGAAATACACGGAGTACAAATCATTACTTATCCCGCTAGACTGTGCCAACCAATTTGTACCGCCATTTGTTGTCTTTAGAATACTTCCGTTAGCACCTACAGCCCATCCTGTAAAGTTGTCGCTGAAACATATTGAGTTTAGCCAATTAGATATGCCATTTGATTGTGAAAACCAATTTGTGCCACCGTTTGTAGTCTTAAGTATAGTTGAGCTACCTGCTGACCAACCAGTATAGTCGTCAACAAAACAAACTGAACGCAAATCAATAGTTGTCCCGCTTGTTTGGGACAACCAACTCGTGCCAGAATCTGTTGACTTTAGTATTGTACCATTTTGACCTACCCCCCATCCTGTGTAGTTTCCTTCGAAAAAAACTGAATATAAATGATTCCCTGTCGGCATTGGAACTTGCCAGAACCAGCCCGATTGCCCGAATGCAAAAGAATTAAATAATAGTAAACAGAAAAATATTATGGAAAACTTCATAGCACAATAGTTTGACTAACATTTGGAAATATTTGATAAAAACTGACCATACTTAATTACCTTACTCAGCATAACGAAAATCTGAGTATCATCACAAATAATTTTCAGAACAAGTTTATAGGAAACAACAAAGCACCTGTCAAGAGCAATACAGAATTGCATTAACATTTCCTGTTACAAAACTAACTTTAAAATACGCTCTTGAAAACGCAATAAATTTTCTCTTAAGTGAAGCACATTCATTTTATGCTGAGCCTTTCTTAAGTTAAGTTCTTTCCACTTTATGTAATCCTTTATCTTAGTTAGTACCTGCTAAAGTATTCATAGATTTGTCAAGATGCGGGAAACAACATTATGAAACAAATCCACAGTGACAAACATAGGAACTATGCGTTTTTGGAGACTGCTTGCGACCTGTGCAGTTTCATTTCGATCTCAATCATATAGGAGTTAAAATCGATTGATCCAATCCCCCGGAAATAAAGAGCTAACCGCTAAGTGCACAAGGTAAGCGTAAAGATCGCAGAGAAGCAATAAGACTTAACAAATTCTTCCCCCTCTTTCTCAATCAGGAGATTGACTATAAGGGTTCAAAAACTCCTCACACACAAATACACACTGTACAATCATTATTGTAACTGAATACATTCCGCAAAATCTCAAATTTACATTGAATATCTCCGTCTGTATAAATAGGTTTCTCATCAAGAATTGCAGCAATGTATTTATTATAAGTTTTTGTTTCTCTCAAGAGCATATTGCTCACGTTCACTTGTTCTAACCGTTTAGAAGAATACTGATTCCAATTAATGAATACCTGCTGTTTGAAAGAAGTATTTTAACTTTGATTTGAAGAATACCGACAAAATCATAAGAACGCCCGATCAGAGACTTAGAGTGTTCATCAGCTCGACTCTGAAGGAACTTGCCGATGAACGTGTGTCCGCAAGATCATCGGTGGAGCGTTTGCGTC
>CALEVL010000200.1 GCA_937924675.1 uncultured Ignavibacteria bacterium
GAATTGATTCATCCACTGCATATGGATTCCTTGCGTTGCTCGGAATGACAAGAGGAGTATGTGATTCTAATGTTACTGAGTTCATCAATCGAATTGTTTCTTCTCTTACATGTGGATTCCTCGCTTCGCTCGGAATGACAAATGGGGTATTTGATTCTGATGTTAATGTGTTCATCAATCGAAATGTTTCTCCTTCTACTTATGGATTCCTCGCGGAGCCTATCCCGTCAGATGCTCTGAATGACAAAAGAGGTATGCAATTTGTGTGTCGCTGCTTTAAACATTTGCAATCTTGCACAGTCTATTGCATGACTTCCAGCCTACTGCAATTAATTTGCAGAATTATCAGGAATGAAATTGTCTAACAATTCTCAATCACAACTCTCCTCATTATCTCCCACTCATTTTCATAGCTCTGCGGCACAAATTGCTTAAGCTCTTCAACTCCTATGAAGTCAAATTCCGGATACTGCTTTTTGTAGTATGATGCATTGCTTTGAGTAAGTATTATATAAACGATCTTCAGCGGGTTGTCTGACTCATACTGTGCAAGTCGATTTAACAAGACATCGTACTTGTGCATCCTTCCGTATGCAGAGTTTCGAATGGTCGTTACATCATCAATCATAGCTTTCATGCCTTTTGCCAGAGCACTCCTGTAAAGTTCCAATTGATCAATCCGGATCGAGTCATCATCAGTCTTAAGCTCTGCCATAATCCAGAATCCCTCATTGTTTACATTGTTCTGATAGAGCAGAAAATCGGCGTTGTTGCCTTGATTGTTTTCGTCCTTCTTTATCGGAAACTCCGGAGCAACGAATTCAACCTTGCCGCCGTATCGCTGTGAAATTATGTCAGGCAGAAATTGCTCTAAGATTGTATCGATCCTTCTTTCAAACTGGTATTTTGGAATTTCTTTATTCTTCATGAGTAAAAGAAGAAGATGTTCAAAGAACGAGCCAGATTCATTTGTAAAAATCCTTGTATAAAATGAGTCATCAGATGATGAACGAAATCCATTTTCCGAAACAGGTTCTTGAACAGGAATAATCTTTGTTCGTTTTTCAAGGGATTGTGACTGCAGCAACTTCATTGCAATTTCATGCTCATCAAGTTCATGACCGCCGTAAGCTCTGGTCCCTCTCATGTGCGTTCTAAGTCCGTGTTCGGTCTTTGCCTCTTTGCCGCAGATTGGACAGTTGTACATATCTATAATTAATCAATTAAATTTTCAACTCCAGTATGCAAAGATAATTAAATATCTCACTGCTTTGATTACAGTAATGTTGCGGTAATGTTGCTGTTATGAACCGGCTCTCTCAAGCCGGTTCTTGCGTAGGAAAAAATAAAAATTGAGCTTAGTGACATTTCAAACTATTTCAGAAGGACCATGGATTTCTTAAGTATGACATCACCTGACTCCAATGAATAATAGTAAGCTCCACTGCTAAGTTCGGATGCATCCAATTGATATTCATAAATACCTGAACTTCTGAACTCATTTGAAATAAGCTGCCTGACGAGTCTTCCATTTACATCAAACAAAGTCAGTCTTATTATTCCCGACTTAGGCAATTGAAAGCTTATTGTTGTCTTAGGGTTGAATGGATTTGGATAATTCTGGAACAGGGCAAAATCATTTGGTCTTGCAATGTTGACAACTTCACTTAGTATGAAATATTCGAAGTTCCCATTGAGATCAATCTGTTTAAGCCTATAGTTGTAACTACCATGATTCACTGACCTGTCAACATACTGATATTCCTGCAAAGCATTGCTGTTGACTGCGCCGTTGACAAAGCTAATGACTGACCATTCTTCAACTTCCGCATTTTTTCTTTGGACTTCGAATCCCTTGTTATTCATTTCTGAACCGGTTGTCCATTTTAGACAAACGTCATTTCTGTTAATAATTGACCAAAAGTGAGAAAGCTCGACAGGTTCAGGTCCGTACGTAACAACAAAATTCATAATTGTCAATACTGAAGCTAATGTTATGACGTAGCTTCCTGTATCTTCCATAAAAGTGCTGACTATTGTTCCATTAATCGCATCGAATAAGTGGACTGAAACACCTGTCGGAAAATTCCATCTCAATGTGATAGCAACTCCAGATCCTCCCATTTGGTATCTAATTCTGTGGGGTTTAATAGTGTTTACACCGAATGTCCCTTGCCTTAAGTCCTTCTTAGTACCTTGTCCAATTGGAATTCCAATACCATCTCCAATGAATCTTGCATCAAACACTCCTGTAGGCGGCATTGGCGGTAGTTCAGCTTCGCCAAGAGACTGGTCGATGCCATCTGTAGCATCCGGATGTAGACCGAACTTCAATGTATCTACAGAAAATCCATCTGTGATGACCACCGGCAATGTAATCGGATCACAATACAGACTATTTGCCATGATTAAGAAAATTAAAACAGTGAATACTTTTTTCATTACAATCGAATTTGATTAGTCAAAAATGTTTAAACTCAACTTACATTGTAATTGCTTGTAATTTTTTCAATTCAAAGAGCTCACACTTCCTTGTTACAAAATATTAAATCGGTTCTACAAATTCCGCTTTCTTCCTTACTTCACCACAATCATCTTCCTCATCTCCTCAAAACTTCCTGAGGTAAGTGGATTCGACGGGCTCACCACAAGCCGGTAAAAGTACACACCCGAAGTAAGCTCGCTTGCATCTAGTACAATCTCATAAGTGCCGGCCGGCTGGAAGTTGTTTACAAGTGTCTTCACTTCCCTGCCCAGCATGTCATATACTGCCAACTTCACCAATCCGTCATTAGCTGTCTGATACTTTATCATTGTTGACGGATTGAACGGGTTTGGATAATTCTGCTCAAGCTCATAAGTCTGCGGTGTGATACTCATGGTTTCAAGGATCAGGCTGTTCATGTTTGCCGGAATCACAATCTCCGTTCCTTCGGTAATTGTCTTGTTCAGTATTGTTCCGTCAATTGCATCTCTCAGTCTGAATGACATTCCTTTCATGTTGCGGAATGTGAGTCTTGTCTCTTCTGTATTTCCGCTAAGTTTTATAGTATGATTGTGACCAATTGCTTCTGCAAATTTATCGGTTCCAAATCTTACATCAAATATACCTGCCGGGGGTACAGGAGGCAAATCATACCCTGATGTCATTTCATTTGAAGTGCCGAGATAAAGCGAAGCTCTTCTGTTCTCACCTGAAGTGAACACAAGTTCAGAAAAGTTTTCCATTTGCTGCTCAGCATTGCCTGCAAATATTGGATCGTCTGAAGTACCTTTGTATAAATATCCTGCTCCTGTTGTAAGCACCCAGTAACCTTTGCCAATCTTCAATGTGTCCTTTGCTATGTAGCCGTTTTCATAGGCAAAGAAGTTCGAGTTAATTATTCCGGACGGATTCGAGAGTATTGTCGAAACAGGTATGTTCTGCGTGAACGGTCCGATAATATTCCAGCCTTGCTCCACAAACATCCACTCAGGCTGATATGGAGTTCCCTGGATGACATAGTTGGTTGCGCTGTTAAACTTCATCCAGTAGCCGACACCGTTGCTCAACACCTGAACAGGAATATATCCGTTCCGATATTTGTATGCCTGTGATGCGACACCCGGAAACAAGATATTATAGTTCATGTCAGTTGCAAGTAGTGGCACAGAAACCATATTCCAATCCGGTGTAACAGAAACCGTGAGCAATGAATACAATTGATACTCAATCTTCAGTGACGTAACGCCGGAATTGCTCAGTGAATAACTTGTCTGGTTTCGCATATTTACATTTACTATCACGCCATTCACTTCATCTTTAAGCGTGAATGAACCCAAAGCAGGAAATGTTGAAGGATTCCAATTGAATGTTATCGGATATCCGGATGAAGATGGCTGAAATGTCATGCGCCAGGTTCTGTTGACTGACGAATCATTTCTGATATCTCTTCTTACCGCATCATTGTTAGGCAGTACGAATCTGCAATCGAAAGCTCCGGCCGGCGGCGCGGGAGGAATGGAATATTCTCCGAGACATGTATCAACTCCGTTTGTTCCTGCCGAAGAAACTCCGAATCGTAAACTGTCATTTACATTTCCGGCATCAGAAACAACAAGACGCTGACTCCAGCCAAACTGACATGCACCCGGGCCTCTTGAAACCTGAATAAGATCAATTCCTGAATACTCGCCGTTTGTTCCTCCGGGTCCGCCGTTGACAACACTGAACCTAATCGCAAACCTTGCATTGCCGCCTGTTGCTGTGGCTATGAATTTCTTCAGCACCCAGCCTGAGGTACTGACTTTGAATCTTCCAAGTTCAGTCCAGTTAGCTTCAGGAACGGAATCTCCCGAAGGCGAATACATTACTCTGAATGAATCGGGATAAGTGCTGTTGTCTTTTGACCTGCTGTAAAAGGAAAGAGTATCGCCTACAAAGACTGTCATCTTTGGCGTTACAAGCCAACTGTCAATTGTACTTGCAAAGGATGCTATCCTGAAGTTGCAGGCAACATATCCTGTCGTCGGTCCCTCGTATGCATTGAAGAAAGCCGTGTTACCCTGAAACCAGGTTGCTGAAGTTCCTTGCGGACTTGTTCCTCTGTTGTACACTTTGTATCCTCTTGACTTCAGAGCTGATGTATCATTTGCTCCGTTCATATTATCAAGATATATCACAGCAGCGTTCATCATCGGTGAATTATCACCTAAGTAATTTGCTGAAACGCTGTTTGCATTTGATTCGCCTGTGCCGGCAAAGTCATTTCCAAGAAGCACAATGAAAAATATAATTGCAATAACAGAAAGGACTACAATTTCGAATTTGGAGTTATTCATTTGTTTATTCCCCTTTGGTGTAATTTCAAAATTATTTTTGTACATGACGTTTGTTGTCAATTTATTTTAATACAATCAATTTCTTCAGATCGCCAAAACTTCCTGCAGTCATTCTATAGAAGTAAACTCCTGAAGCCAGGTCACCGGCATCAAGTTTGACTTCATAGGCACCCGCCTGGCGGAAGCTGTTAACAAGCGTCTTCACTTCTTTTCCTAGCACATCATAAACAGATATCTTCACAATTCCGTCATTGGGAATCTGATATTTTATGGTAGTTACAGGATTGAACGGATTGGGATAGTTCTGTGAAAGTTCATACGTAAGCGGAATCATGCTTGTAGTTTCAAGCAGCAGAGTTCCGATATTTGCGGGAATTGTTATCTCTGTTCCTTCAGTCAATTCTTTGTTAAGTATTGAACCATCTACTCCATCTTTGATTCTGAACTTAGCGCCATTGGTGTTATGAATAGTAAGCTTTGTCTCACCGTTGGAAGAATTAATCTTAACTGTATGATTTTGTCCAAGCGCTTCAACAAATTTATCCGAGCCAAACCTCACATCAAAAATTCCTGACGGCGGAACAGGAGGCATGCTGTAATCACCCGTGATCTCAGTTGCTTTACCGAGATAAAGGTTTGCTATATTGTCTTCAGAAGATCTGAACCGAAGCTCGGCAAACTGATCAAGCGGATTCGAAACAATTGCGTTCGGATTATTGTCTAATGAACCTTTGTAGAGATAGCCGGCAGCAGTAGTCCTTACCCAATAGCCCTTGCCTGTTTTAAGAGTGTCAGCGATCAGGTATCTGTCGGTGTAGCCGAAATAGAATGAATTGACTATGCCTGAAGGACTCGAGACGATAGACGATACCGGTATATTCTTATCGAACGGTCCGATAAGATTCCAACCTGTAATCACATTCATGTTTTCCGGCTGGAATGAATAGCCGGTAATCTGATAATTACTTGCGCTGTTGAATTTCATCCAGTAGCCGGCGCCGTTGCTCAATGTTGTAACCGGCACATAGCCGTTGTTATAGGTGAAAGCCTGAGATGCAACTCCGGGGAACAGTGTTGAATACGTCATATCCGCAGCTCTCACAGGAACGGATAGAATGTTCCAACCTGATGTTACATTTGTTGTGAATGTTCTCGAATAATAATACTCAATCTTTAGAGCTGTTAATCCGGAAAGAGTTAGCACATAGCTGTTCTGATTTCTCATATTAACATTTACCAGAGTTCCCGTGATCTCGTCTTTCAGATAGAATGTTCCGTAAGGCGGAAGTGATGCAGGATCCCAGGTGAATGTAAAGGGATAGCCGGTTCCGGATGGCTGAAAGGTCATTCGCCAGTTAACGTCAAAGTTACCGTTTTGTCGGAAGTCTATTTTAGATGCGTCATTTGTCGGAAATACAAATCTGCAATCGAACACTCCCGTTGGCGGTGGCGGAGGAACTGCAAGCTCGCCGAGACATGTGTCTAAGCCATTGGTTCCTGAAGTCGACATGCCGAATTTTAAGCTGTCATTTGTATTGCCAATGTCTGAGACTCTAATTGTTTGTCTCCATGTTGGAATGCAGCCTGGGAGGACGGTTATGTAGTTGATTTTGGTAATTGAATTTGAGTGAAATATACTTGAAGCAGCGAGCGAGACATTGTAGGTTCCAGGAACATCATATCTGATGTTAACTGGATTTCGAGTGTTTGAAAATGACGGATCACCTCCGGGAAATGACCAGCTCCAAGATTCTGGTGTGGATGCTCCAAAAGTTGAGTCAAAGAAGTTCACAGATTGTCCCTGTGAAATGGTTCTTGTGTTTGAATAGAAATTTGCAATGATTCCATTTCCATATATTGGATCATTAGAAATAGAAATAGTATGTGTGCTGGGTGTAGAAATGTCGGTGTTGGTAGTGCCAACGTAAGCAAAGATCTTTGTGAACGGATTCGGAAGAGCGTTTCTCCAAGCAAGATTCAAAGGAGCTTGCGCGAATACAGAAGCAGTTGTTTGAAGTCTTACCTTAACGATCTTAACTGGAACGTTACTGGGCATGGCAAAACCACTGCCTGCACCCGGAAATGTGTTAACTGCCCACCTTAGCTGAGCCGGCGTTGTGACTGTATAAACTATTGGGTTTCTCGGCTGCATATTTACCGGCATGTCTGATCCTACGTTAAGCATTGTTACTGTTCCCCCATTTGCAATTCCGGTAATGTTGGCATCAAAAAAGAACTGCCCTCCTGCATACTCAAAGTTTGGGGCAATGCCAGAGTTCGTCCACGTTATATCGATATCGAATTCAACAAAATTAGCATATCCAGCTCTGTCATTCACATCCAGCGTATAAGTTGGATTCTGTGAGTAACCAGTTACTCTGACTCCGAACAAAAAGATAAAACTCAATAACAGTCTTTGAAGAGTTTTCATATTGTAGATTAGTTTGAATTTATTATCACTTTAATTTAAGATTGAGTTTTCTGTTCGTCAATGTTTTGTTTTCATTTGAGAACTTTCATATGCAATTGGCAAGTTAACTCATCCATCACTTCACCACCATCATCTTCCTTATCTCATCAAAATCCCCTGCCACAAGTCGGTAGAAATACACACCCGATGCAAATGCACTTGCATTGAACTTCACTTCATAAGCTCCGGCGGGTTGGAAGTTGTTCACAAGTAAACTCACTTCTCTTCCAAGCACGTCATAGACTGCAAGTTTCACTATCCCGTCATTTGGTATCTGATATTTGATCACTGTTGACGGATTAAACGGATTCGGATAGTTCTGAAATAGTTCATAGGTCAGCGGCAACATTCCCGATGATTCAAGTACAAGAGCATTCAGATTTGCCGGAATGACAATCTCCATTCCTTCCGTGAGTTCTTTATTGAGTATTGAACCATCAATGCCATCCCTTATTCTGAGTTTCAATCCTCTTGCATTATGCAGAGTAATTCGTGTTTCGGCAGATGTTGAGTTAAGCATCAAAGAATGAATCTTGCCAAGTTCTTCAACGAACTTATCCGTTGCAAACCTCACATCAAATATTCCCGACGGTGGTACCGGAGGCATTGAGTAATCGCTTGTAATCTGTGATGGATTGCCGAGATACAAAGATGTTGAATTCTCCTTACCGTTTGCGAATCTCACTTCAACAAAGTCTTCGAGAGGATTCTTTGCAACAGCATTCTGATTGTTGTCAAGCGAGCCCTGATAGAGATATCCCGCCGCAGATGTTCTGATCCAATATCCCTTGCCGACTTTTAATGTGTCAGGATTATAGTAACCTCCGTTATATCCGAAATAGTTTGATGTAATTATTCCTGCCGGATTTGTTGAGATAGAAGATATTGGAATGTTGTTGTCAAATGGTCCGATCAGATTCCATCCCGGACTTACTATCATATTCTCCGGCGACCATGGATAACCCGTGAAGTTGAAATTGGAGTTGTTGTTAAATTTCATCCAGTATCCGGTTCCGTTGCTTAGCATTGCAATGCTCACATATCCTCCGCTGTAAGTATATGCTTGAGAAGCAACACCGGGGAAGAGAGTTGAGTAGAGCATGTCAGAAGTTCTCACAGGAACTGAGACAATGTTCCAACCTGAAGTAACCGATGAGGCAAGAGTAATATTGTTATACTCGATCTTCAGAGAAGTTATTCCTGAATTCGTAAGAGTATAACTGTTTTGATTTCTCATATTCACATTCACGAGAGTCCCTGTGATCTCATCCTTGATGAAGAATCCTCCGGTTGCCGGGAAGGATGCGATGTTCCAGTTGAATGTGAGCGGATAGCCGGAGATCGACGGCTGGAATGTCATTCGCCACACAGTGCTACCGACTGTATCTCTCCGGAAATCATTCTTGACTGCTTCATTAGACGCAAGTATGAATCTGCAATCGAATACACCAATAGGCGGCGGCGGTGGGACTGGAACTTCTCCGAGACAAGGGTCGATTCCAATTGAGCCAACTCCTGACATTCCAAATTTAAGACTGTCATTCACGTTTCCTGCGTCATTAAGTCTAAACAACTGACTCCAAGTTGTTGGACAGATTTGTGGAAATGGTTCAATTGAATGCCATGCCCTATTCGTGATCTCAGTATTCACAAGATTGTTAAGTCCGGTATATGCAAACACCTTTGTAAACGGATTTGGAAGAGAATCTCTCCATTGAAGTCCAATATCTTGTGGTCCGCCGCTGAATGATGCAGCAGTAGTTGTCAGTTTCATCTTGCAAACTTTGATTCCGTTTGTTGCTCCCGGAGGAATCAGATAACCATTTCCAGGTCCTGGGAATGTGTTAACTGCAAGCCTTAACTGTGATGTTCCATTTCCGTTATCAAAGATCTGTGGATTTCTCGGTCTGAAATTGACCGGCAAATCTGAAGAATCACCTGCACCTGATACATAGCCGTAAGCCAATGTACCACCGTTTGCGACTGTGTTATTGAAATTGAAATGGTACTGAGCTCCTGCATAATAGAAGACTGTTGAGTCAGGATTTGTATGTTTAATCCTTATCTCAAACTGAAATTCCGCTGGTGTCGGATTGTTCTGTCCAGATACCTTCAAAGTGTACGACGGTTTTACATGAATTGAATCCAATGCAAACAGTACTCCTGATGTTGCAAACAGAAAAACAAATAATGCAACTTTTTGAAAAATCCTTTCAATGTGTGAAGTTCTCATACTACTTTATGCTTGAGTTTTAAAAATTTTAATTAAATCTATAATTGACCATTAATTCTCGAAAGCCATCACTTCACCACCACCATCTTCCTTATCTCATCAAAATCCCCGGCCGTCAGCCGATAGAAATACACTCCCGAAGCCAATGCACTTGCATTGAACTTCACTTCATAAGCTCCGGCGGGTTGGAAGTTATTCACAAGCAAATTCACTTCTCTTCCAAGCACGTCATAGACTGCAAGCTTCACTATCCCGTCATTTGGTATCTGATATTTGATCACTGTTGAAGGATTGAACGGATTCGGATAGTTCTGAAACAGTTCATAGGTAAGCGGCAGTATTCCTGAAGATTCAAGAACAAGAGCATTCAGATTTGCCGGTATGACAATCTCAGTTCCTTCCGTGAGTTCTTTATTGAGAATTGTTCCGTCAATTGCATCTTTGATTCTGAGTTTCAATCCTCTTGCATTGTGCAGAGTAACTCGTGTTTCGGCAGATGCTGAGTTGAGCATCAAAGAATGAATCTTGCCAAGCTCTTCAACGAACTTATCCGTTGCAAACCTTACATCAAATATTCCAGACGGAGGTACCGGTGGCATTGAGTAATCGTTTGTGATCTGCGATGGATTGCCGAGATACAAAGATGTTGAATTCTCCTCACTACTTGAGAATCTCACTTCAACAAAGTCTTCGAGAGGATTCTTTGCAACAGCATTATGATTGTTGTCCAACGAGCCCTGATAGAGATATCCCGCCGCAGATGTTCTGATCCAATATCCCTTGCCG
>CALEVL010000201.1 GCA_937924675.1 uncultured Ignavibacteria bacterium
TCAACTGCTTCAGCTATTGTTTCAACCACCGGAGCTTTTTCATCAACTGCTTCAGCTATTGTTTCAACCACCGGAGCTTTTTCTTCCACAACCGGTTCTTTGATCTCTGCCTCGGGAGCCGGCTTAACCTCTGCGGGTGCTTCAGCAGAAATTTCTGCGGGCGGATGATTTACTGCCGGAACATCATCACCGATGATATCTTCGATCTTGAAATCAATCTGTTCGGATTCAAAGCTTCGTGTTTTCTCCTGAATATCCTTTACAGAGAATTTCTTGGGCAAACTGAATCTCTTTATGTATTCATCAATGACGTTCTGATCTTTGTCTTTCAGGAATTCAATGACTGATAGAACGACCTTCTTATTGTTCTTGTCAAATTCAATTACTTTTGCCTTCAGAAGATCACCCGTCTTGAAGTGCTCGCTGAAATTCTTGATCATAATTGTCGAAAGCTGAGATGCAGGAATGAATGAATCAACCTTTTCGGGAAGTTCAACAATAATACCTTTTTCAATCGGCTTTATGACTCTGCATTCTGTTTCCGAACCAACTTTGTATTTGTTCTCAAGAGTATCCCATGGATTTTCAAGTAGCTGTTTTCTGCCAAGTGAAATTCTCTGATTGGCAACATCTACTCCAAGAATAACAACTTCGATCTCATCACCTATTTTATAAAGCTCATTGATATCGAAAATCTTCTTTGTCCATGAAAGATCAGAAATATGAACAAGTCCATCAACGCCGTCTTCAAGTTCAACAAATATTCCGAAGTTTGTAACATTGCATACTTTTCCTTTATGCTTTGTGCCTACAGGGAATCTGTCAAGCAGACTTTGCCATGGGTTAGGCGTGAGCTGTTTCATCCCAAGGGAAAGCTTTTTTGATTCAGTATCGATCGTAAGTATCTGTGCTTCAACATTCTGACCCATCGCTACCATTTGAGTAGGATTAGTGATGTGCTGTGTCCATGACATCTCGCTAATGTGAATCAGACCCTCAATACCTTTTTCAATCTCAATAAAAGCTCCGTATTCCGTAAGCGATACCACTTTACCGGTAACCTTGTCACCGATCTTGTACTTGCTTGCAATCTCATCCCATGGATGCTTCTGCAATTGTTTAAGTCCGAGATAAACTCTTTGCTTCTCAGGATCGAATTCAAGAACATGAACTTCAATCTGCTGATCAAGTTTTACAACATCACTCGGATGACTGATTCTTCCCCACGAAAGATCGGTAATATGTATAAGCCCGTCGAGTCCGCCGAGATCAACAAACACGCCGAAATCTGTGATCGCCTTAACAGATGCAGGAAGAGTCATTCCCTTTTGAATTGTCTTCAGGAGTTCTTCCCTTTGTCCTGCCATTGATTCTTCAATAAGTATCTTGTGCGAAATAATGATGTTCTCGTTCTGATTGTTCACCTTTATGATCTTGAAATCCATAGTCTTTCCAACATATTCATCATAGTCTCTGATTGGCTTTGTATCGATCTGTGAACCCGGAAGGAATGCAGAAAGTCCTCTGATATCAACAACAAAACCTCCCTTGATCCTTCTGACACACTTGCCTTTGATAACTGTTCCTTTTTCATGAGCTTCAACTATCCTGTCCCACATCTTCATTGAATCTGCTTTCTTCTTTGAAAGCACGAGCTGGCCTTCTTTGTCTTCTATCTTCTCAAGAAAAACTTCAATCTCATTGCCAACTGCTATTTCATCCGGATCTGAAAATTCATTGACGGAAACTCTGCCGTCTGACTTCGAGCCGATATCAATTAAGACATCATCACCGTTTATTGCAACGATCTTACCTTTTACGAGTTCATTTTCCTTTATGACATTGAATGTTCTTTCATACAAGCTAAGCATCTGCTCGTATTCATTTCTGTCATAGTCTTCAACCAGAATCTTTATCTTGTCATCCTTAGACGATTTCTCAGGCGCTACCATTTCAGCTGTTTCTACACCTTCCATATTTGTTTCTGTTTCCTGCATTTACTTCTCCTTCAAATGATCTTACTTATGTAAGATCATGACTGCGCTGTTGCCAAAGCAGTCGTTTGTTTAAGTTAATAAATTCCCCAAAGCGGGGGTTTCTTTTTTCAAGGGAAATTAATCGAGCCCCTGAACTCTCCTGAGCAGCAAGTTGACCTGCTCTTCAATAATCATGTTAGTTGTATCAACTTCAATTGCGTCCTTTGCTTTTCGAAGCGGACTTTCTTTTCTTTTTGTATCAATCTCGTCCCTCTTCTTCAGCTCGAGCATGATCTTATCTACAGGAATTTTCATTCCGTGATCAATAAAATCCTGTCGCCTTCTTGCCGCCCGGGTGTTAAGATCGCAAGTAAAAAAGAATTTAAACTTTGCATCAGGAAACACAACTGTGCCAATGTCCCGGCCATCCATTACTACATTGTGCTTCTTTGCATATTCTCTTTGCTTATCTACAAGAATCTTCCGCAGTTCCTTGACTGCGCTTACACTGCTTACTTTGTTTGTTACTTCAAGTGATCGTATCTCCTTGGTTACATTCTTACCATTTAGAAGAAATTCTTCTCCGTCAAATTCAATCTTTGCATTTCTGGCAAGCTCAGTTATCTTTTTCAGATCATTAGGTTGAACTTTTTTTGCCAGTAATTCCAGAGTGATTGCCCTGTACATCGCGCCACTGTCTATATATAAATAATTGAGTTTCTCAGCAAGCATTCTTGCGGTAGTGCTTTTCCCGGTTCCTGAAGGCCCGTCTATGGCTATTACAACATTTTCCATTGGTTACTTTAAGAATTTTATCTGTGGTTTTCGCAAGTTTATTGTAATACAGAAAATAAAAAGAACGTCACTCCGCGCTCAAAGTTATTCTACCGGCACGGAGTAATTCTGTTTTGCACTTATGATTCTCAGAACTCAGGTGAAAAAGGCAGGTGCGAAACTAAATGAGGTCAGTATTCAATCCTCAATAAATCCCTGTTACCATTTCCAAAAATCGGGCAAATTTGCCGATTTTATACCTGAGATTCAAGGCTATAGAAGAGTAGAATGGCTTTTTTGGAGATCTCTTTAGAAATACTTAGTCGAAGAAACTTCTTCAGAATTGAACCGGCGGCGGAACAGAATAAGCCATATGTAAACTGAAGTAAGGTCTAATTTGAAAGCAACCCCGAATAAATGCCAAATCACGCCGGTTCTCACTTTTACTCCCTGAATCTCAGTGACATTACTTCGAAATTCATAATCATTTGCTTGAAACTCCCTGTGAAATCTCTGCCCAGATTACCAAATGAGTATTCATCACTTGGTTTCATTATCTTTGAAAGTAGCGGGATATCATTTAGCTTTTTGGAAGATCCTGACACATTTATAATTAGGTCATTTAGTCTATATCCTTTTACTTTGACCTGACCACCGGCACCTCCAAATTCTATATCCTCTTGACTATAGTTAGCATCAATGAATTCCTTGTTCTTCTTGTAGAATGGATAATATAGGATAGTACTTTTAGCTCCGGTGTCGAATACGAATACAAGTGTATCAGAGTTTACGATTGTCTCAACAAGCGGTGTGAAGCCGTCAAAGGACATGTTTGGAACACTTGTGACTTCCGGATTCATCGGTACGAACAACTCATCATCTGATAATTGAATCTCCTTCATTTCTTTTATCACAGGAAATCCAACTATTCCGTTAATGACATACACTCCTCCGCCAAAGGTCAATGATTCATCGGGAAGCACAAGAAACAATACATTGCTGAAATTCAGTTTGCCTGCTATCAGACTCTCTGCATAAGCAAGCTTTGAATCCACCTTGATACCTGTTACCGTGCCTACTTTGATATTTCCGTCCAAGAATTTCAACCCAAGCTTCAGGGCATACGTTTCACTGATAGTTGAAAAGTTTGCACCCGTATCAAAAATAAACTGCTCCTTGATCCCATTGATTGATATTTCAATATTTGAAAGTCCGGCAATATCTTTCTTCACAGCAAGTCTTGTATCTGCACTATATGCAACAGTCTGCGGCTGAAGCTTTGAAGCAGCTTTCCATATCAAGCCGGAATTTTTTAATTCATCAACATACTCCTTATCATACAGCCGGCTGTATTTTGAAACCAGCAAGTCTGTTGCCTCAGATGCATTTGCATAATCAAACAGGTTAACACAGTTTGTTATTTTGCATTCAATCAGCCTAGCAATCATTGAATCACTCAATTCATTTTCATTTTCCAGAAGAAGTTGGTTTATAGCTTTGTTGGACAACTCAGGACTGTTGAATGCGTTGCCTGCAATTGCAGAAAAGTATAGCCGGTAAAGCGCATCAATCGATTGCCCATAACTTTCCAATTCCCTGCTTAGTTGAAAATATTGCTTCTCATTGCTGAGTTTATTCAACCTGTCAACACTTTCACCTTCATGCTGTGCAAGCGTGACATTACTTAGCAAGAGTAAAACCAGTATTATGACTTTCATTTTTGATAATTTTTAGAATTAATTTATGAAGAGCATCATTTATAAATTACAAATTATCGGGAATCAATTCTTGAGGATTATAGCAATATTTCATGTTACAAAAAGTTCTGCATACCTGTTTAATGGTATTATTATGATTCCTTGTAAATGTTACTTTGCAAAGTTGAGTAAAACTTTTTTCACTTTGCGAAGATCGTTCCAATTTTGTTTTCTAAAAGCAATCCAGAACCAGACTGATTTCAACCATTTGGAGATTTTGTTCAATTCTAATTTGTGAATTTCACTAACCATAAACCATTGAGTATTTGAGTATTGCTATTAGGGCAGAGAATATTTCCAAGCTTTACCGACTGGGAATAATTTCATCGAGGTCTATTACTCAGGATTTCAACAGACTCTTGGCAAGATTCTCCGGAAAAGAAGATCCTTATCAGAAGATCGGAACTCTGAATGACCGAAATTCCGGGAAGACAGGTGAATTCGTCTGGGCTTTGAAGGATATTAATATTGAAATTGGAAAAGGCGACATAGTCGGCATTATCGGGAAAAACGGAGCAGGCAAATCAACACTTCTGAAAATACTGTCAAGAGTTACGTCTCCCACAACAGGTGTCATCAAAGTAAATGGAAGGATTGCAAGTTTGCTGGAAGTCGGAACAGGATTCCACCAGGAACTTACCGGTCGCGAGAATGTTTTTCTGAACGGCTCTATATTGGGAATGACCCGAAGCGAGATCAGGAGAAAGTTTGACGAGATTGTCGAATTCTCTGGAGTTGGAAACTATATTGACACACCGGTTAAGAGATATTCATCAGGCATGTATGTAAGGCTTGCATTTGCAGTTGCCGCACATCTTGAACCAGAGATCCTGATAGTTGATGAGGTTCTTGCAGTAGGCGATGCCGAGTTCCAGAAGAAGTGCCTGGGGAAGATGCAGGAAGTTTCGATCAATGAAGGAAGAACAGTTTTGTTTGTCAGTCACAATATGGGAGCTATCAGCAATCTATGCACAACATCCTTACTGCTGGAAAACGGAATTCTAAAATGTTCGGGTAATACAGAAGCAGTAATATCAGAATATCTTCACACAGGCCTGCAGCATGGTTCTGTTGCTGAATTCAGCGAAGAGAAGCATGATGCTTTTTTCAGAAAGATAAGTATTGTCAGCGCCGACGGGAAAAATTCAATTGCAGAAGTGGATGTGAGATTTTCGTTCAGCCTGAATTTTGATTTTGAAATCAGGAATCTCATACCCGGGATGAGCATTGCATTCTCGATATACTCAAGGAATGGAACAAAAGTATTTTACAACTCATCAAGGATAGAAGATTTGCTCTGGTCAACAGAACAAAAGGTTGGACTTCATGGTGTATCTGTAGAGATTCCGGGAATGTTCCTTGCTCCGGGCGAATACTTCTTAAACGCTTCACTTCAGATTGAGAACATCCAGTTGTTTGATCTTAAGGAAAGTGCATTAGGTTTTACAATAATTGAAAGCGGCTCACATCTGAACAAGTTCAAAGGGAAAGACATTGGTCTGGTATTGACTGATTTCAAATGGAGCAACCGGGCGACAACTTCAACATGACTCATAAGCACAAGCTTTTTCTAAATTTCGATTTCTATGGCTCAGGGAATATCGGTGATGATCTCTCACTTGACGGACTTGTAAGAGGTATTTCAGGTTCGGGAATTGAACTGAACTGTTCTGTCAGAGGAAATTATGACCACCAGAAATTCAGATTTCCGGATATAAGATTCTATCCCAGAAGTCAGCGATATGAAATTGCCAATCAATGTTCGGTCTGGCTTGGTGCGGGAGACACTCCGGTTCAGATAAAATCAGGGGATTGGTTTCTCACACGAATGGAAAGAGATTACGAATTTGCAGTGAAGAACGATATTAAATGTTACCTGCTAGGCATTGGTGCCGAGAATGAAGCATCAACTCATTCAGAGAGATTTAGGGCGGCACTTGAAGGAGTCAGATTGATATGGACCCGCGATGCACAAAGTATGGCATTCTTGGAATCTCTTTTAGAGATTCCTACAGAGAAGCTAAGACTGTCCTCTGACCTTGCTAATATTTCACTGAGTGAAATATTCGGTATCAATGATACCAACAACCGAAGAATATATGACATTGGTTTTTGCTATTATGATGAAAGTCCGGACAATTCTGAACTCTCAGTATTAAAATCATTTCTCAAAGATCAGATGAAGAACAGAAAGAGCATTCTAATGTTTGCAAATGCCGTAAACAAAGAGGACATGTTCGAATATCGCATCTACAAGACTATGTTCAACCCGTTGCAAAGAAGATTTTCCAACGGTATTGAGTTCCTTGTTCCTGACTATTACGGCAACCAAACCCTGAATGAACTGACGGAACATTATGGCAAATGCGAAACAGTTGTTACATCTCGTTATCATGCTTTGCTGGCAGCGGCATGGGCAGGTTGCAGATTGGTTTCATTGCAAAGGTCATCTAAAGTAACGGAACTTGCAAAACTCCTGGAAATTGAGGAAGTCACCAGGCCATTCAGCACTGCAAAGATCATGAATGCTTATTCAAATGCAAAAACAGTTGACCGGAATATTCTACAAAATTTCATGGAACTGTCATTGAAAAGCATCAGAGAATTTGTTGGTGAAATAGTTCAATGAACTTCCGAATGAAAATCCTGAATTTGAATTGAGATTGATTTGATCATACCGCTGAAAATATTTATCAGAGAAGCAATCATTAAATCAAAGGAAAGGAAACTTTCCCGAAGATCCGGTCCAGTCAACAAAAATACCCTGATGATCCTTCGAACAGATGCCATAGGCGATTATATACTATTCAGAAATTTCATAAAAGTAATCAGGGATTCAAATAAGTTCAGAGATTACCGAATAACATTATGCGGAAATCTTACATGGAAGGAACTGGCTGAAGGATATGACTCCGGTTTCGTTGATGATTTTATTTGGATAGACAATTCAAAATTTCTCAAGCGTGCAGAGTGGATTTACACATACGAGAAACTTGATGAAATTCATTCGAAGAATTTCGAGTTGCTAATTGATCCTAACCCTCTGAAGACGCATACTTCTGAGTACATCAAGAGATATTCCGGAGCTGAGAGAATCTTAGACGACGCCCCTGTAGAACTTCGTTTCTTTGCAAATAAACTTGTCAGCTTGATTGCTCGGATTGAAGCAACAAATCAGAGAGCTTTGCTTGATGATTTCTTTCAATTCTATTCCAACAAAAAATTTGTTGATTCAATTACTGAGTCTGTTTCCGATTTGACTAAATCCGAAATTGTAATAGATGAAATTTCAGAAGACAAGAAATTCATTATACTTTTTCCCGGAGCAGGTTCAAAAAACAGGATCTGGTCGCCAAAAAGATTTGCCGAACTTTGCAAACTAATACGCAAATCATTCGAATCAACGATTTTAATATGCGGTGATTCGAAGGATATTGAAAATGCCCAAGAAATTATTCAGTTGTCCGGCATTTCAGATATTGAGAACAAAGCAGGTAAGACTTCCCTGCCGGAACTTGTAAAGCTCATTGCAACCTCGGCACTCCTCATATCTAACGAAACATGTGCGGTGCACATTGCTGCTGCAGTTGGAGCAAAGGCAATCTGCCTGTCAAATGGAAATCACTTCGGCAGGTTTAATCCGTATCCTAAATCATTAGCAAATCACATTCTGACATTATACCCGCCTGAAATCTCGGAACGATTGAATGAATTTGAAAAACTTGCAGTGGAATATGCAGTCAGTTCAACGGTTGACATTAACAACATAACTGCTGAACAGGTATTCAATGCCGTTGCCTTTCAACTAAATGGAACAATCCTGCAAAAAGACTAAGACATTTCTTATCCCTTTAATTTCGTTGAAGGAATGATCAATTGTATCAACTATGGTCCCTGAATGTACAGGATACTCCTTGGATATCAAAAATTTTCTATGCAGAAAAACCGTCTGGCATGTTTCCGATGCAATTATTGCAGTGAAACTTTAGTTAAGTTTTCAGAACTTCCTCAATAAATCTAAACACTATACACTCCTGATAAGAAGGCTTCTTCAAATATTAATCTTGTCACTGGCCGGCATATCAACAATATCGTACTCACAGACTGCAAGGGTTGACGATATTGACATTTCCGGAAACAAGAACTTCACTTATTCCGATATTATCCTTTCCATGGTAACTAAGAAAGGAGCAGTTTTTAATCAGGAACAATTCAATACTGACCTTATGACGATTCGCAGCCGCTATAAGAATGACGGTTACTTGTTTGTCAAATTCAATAAATCCGCCGTTAATTATGATGAGGATTCTACATTGGTCAATATTGAAATTAATATCGATGAAGGCAAAGTTGTGACGCTTGGCAAGATTGACATCAGCGGAAATTCTCAGCTCAACGACAATCAGATACTCTCAGTGCTGAACATTGAAGCGGGTGATGTGTTGAATGACAAAACTCTTGAGTCAGATCTAAGTGATCTGCTGAAGTTGTATGAGAGCGCCGGACTTCCTTTTGCCAAGATTAAGGTAGGCTCAATTGAGATGTATGACGAACTCGGAGAAAAGAAACTTAGGCTTGAATTAGACATTGAAGAGAATTCGAGGATCAAGATTGAACAGGTGAAGATAATCGGCAATGAAACTACACATGATGAAGTGATATTGCGCGAAGTTAAACTCAGCAGCGACGGAACAATTAACTCTGAAACTCTTTCAGGAATTAAGGAAAGACTCGAGAGACTGAATATTTTCGAATCTGTCAGTATACCAAAGATATATAATCTGAAGAGTTCTGATGAGTCTGGCCTTTTAATAGAAATCAAAGAAGGTAATACAAATACTTTTGACGGGATCATAGGGTATTCTCCTCCTACTGCAAATGAAAGCGGCTATATAACCGGTGCTGCATTTGTTTCATTCAGAAATCTGTTTGGCACGGGGAGAAAACTTGAAGCAAGGTATCTTCAGGAAAAGAAACAAACTCAGGAACTGGAGTTTAAGTATCTGGAACCTTATCCTTTCAATCTGCCATTGAACATTAATTTCGGATTTCTGCAAAGGATTCAGGATACGTCTTACACAAAAAGAAATCTTGATCTGAAGCTGGACATACTGCTTTCTGACAATATTACTGCATCTGCGATCGGAGCTTATGAAAGGGTTATACCTTCTGACATTGAAAACTCTTCTGTCGTAATTGCAGATTCAAGAACTCTTACGAGCGGAGTGGAACTGAAATTTGACACAAGAGATAACATATTCATTCCATTGAAGGGAATTCTGTATAGGTCAACATATTCAATTGGACAGAGAAATGTATTTAACTTCAGCGAACTCGCAAGTCAGGGTTATCCGCAGAATTACAGCATTCAGAAATACCTTATCAATCTCGATGTATTTACTTCATTCTTCAAGAGACAGTCATTACTAACCTCTCTAAACGGCGGTGAGATAATTTCCGACAAAGTTGAAGAATCAGATCTCTTCAGGATTGGCGGCAACAAATTTATCCGCGGTTACAGGGTTGCACAAATTCTTGCCGGAGGACTTGCAACAGGCACACTTGAACTTCGTTATGCCGTTTCCAAAAGAGGATTCTTCTTTGGATTCTTTGACGGCGGCTATTTTTACCGGCCGGAAGATGTTCCCAATAATGTTCCACGACAGGAAGGATTTCTTTATGGTTACGGACTTGGCCTCAGACTCGAAACTTCTCTAGGACTCGTAAGTGTCGGTTATGCTTTGAACAAGGAGAGTTCTTTCCTTGACGGAGTCATAAGTTTCGGACTGATAAACGATTTCTGATAAAGCTTTACATGTTCAGTACATTATAATTCGTAATGGTTCATCTGCTGTCTTCTCACTGAACACTTCTCTTCCGATTTTGCATTCACTGCATTTCTTCAAACTGCACAATTCTTTATACAACTGGATCAAGCCTTGTTCGTCACTGAGACTTCGGGCAGTAATACCGGTTTCAGATTCAAGCCAACGCGTCAATACGCTCTTTCCGCCCGTCTGTTTTAAGGATGAATATATTTCGAAAATCCTTTCCCGGGCTCCCTGTACTTCCCTGTTTGCATACAGACCAAAAGGAATCAGGACATTAACTATTATATCTGCAATTCTTTGATCTCCAAGCAATTGCGATGGAGATTTTTTCTTTCTTCCAAAGTGATAGTGCGCATGCCAGTAATCAGATACGCAAATTCCCGTTAACAAACTTGACAGTCTTCGATAGGGATCTTCTGAATTCAGAAGTGCATCATTTACAATTGCAGATAAGTTATTCTGAGTCATGAAGTGAAGCAAACCTGATGAATAAGCAAGCCGAAGAGTTGGAAAATTCACGGGCCGGAGACGGAAAAAATTCCATTCACCTGAATTCATCTGAGGAAGATTCATCTCTGTCCGGTAGACTTCCCATTTAGACCGGAGATCATCTATATACCGATCTTTGTACCTTATTGATTGCAGAAAGCCGGACATTCCGAAAACAATTGAGTCACATTCAATCAGTGAGAGATTCTTTTTTTTAACGAAACCGGTATTGAGATTTCTGGCAAGTCTCAGGAATTGCGACTTATTTTTTGAATAGCCCAATGCTTCACAAGTATACTCAAAAAGTGCTTCTTCCATTGCTTCTTCAGTTGTTGTTGTCTCTGAAATCTTTTCAATCCGGACTGCAATCTTTTCGCTTTTTATTGTTTGCCGCTGATAGCTTAATTCGGATATCAATCTTCTTTTTATTGAGGAGGGTACCTTCAACGCGGATGGAAAACACGGCAAGGAGAGATTGTCATTTTTGTTTGTGATAATCTCTTTCCAGATTTCCCGGATGGATCTGCTTAAGTGATTTGAAAGTATTACGGTGGGAATCTCTCTTGCTTTTTTGACTTTTGCCGGACCTTCTTCGGGTGAATCATTGAAGAGAGCCACATGCAAAACTACTTCAGCATACTTTGAGTCATTTCTATGTGAGTGCCTGTGCCAATCTCCACATTCCCTGTGTATCTCTACACTGCCTGTGAAAATTCTGCCATCAATTGAAATTCTGGCATTTACGTAATCCGGTCCTGCATCAGAATTCTTTTCTCCATATTCAAGAACTTCAACATCTTCACCGTTGGTGGTCTTCAGGCCTGAATAATACTCTTGATTTTCCCAAATGCTGCAAATGAAAGATTCATTCAGGTTGAGTTTTGATATTAACATTTTCATAGGTTTTCCTTAAATTAGGCATCGTTGACAAAATAATTAAAGAACTCAAACCAATATAACATGCTGTTCACAAAATTGAAATTCCTTCCTTTCTTGCTATCTGTAATGTTTCTGGCATCTTGCTCACAAACATCAAAGAAGACTGAAGAGCAATACCTGACCGAGGCTAAAGCCAAATATGAAGAAAAGAAATATGACGAAGCGATTACGAATTACAGGGAGTTTCTGAAAAATTATCCTAAGTCAGGACAGGCAATATATGTTTACAATCAGATTGCCGGCATTCAGATCGAGAATCTGAAGGATCAGCTCGGAGCTATCAACACATACAAAGAGCTTGCGGCAAACTTCCCTGATTCAAAAGAAGCCAAGCAGTCATTGTTCATGGTAGCATTCATTTATGATGAGACCCTGAAAGATAAGGAAAACGCGAAGCAAGCTTACAAAGTATTTCTTCAGAAGTATCCTACCGATACTGACCCAAATGACAAGATGAGTGAATCAGCCAGGACGATGCTTGAAGTACTTGAATCAGGAAAGTCTATTGAAGATATGATACAACAGAAGATTAACGAAATGGGCAACTCACCAAATCCGCCTGTTGATTTGAATATTCAAGATGACCCAAGCGGAACTCCGCAAAGCGGCACGCAAAAGTCAACACCAAACACTTCTGATCCCGGTAGTTTAGATACCAAAGGAACACAATCCGAAAAGCCTGTAAAGAAAACTCCGGATGAGAAAAAGAACAGCATGACAACACCTCAGGGAGAAGTTCCGGGCAGTGACCCAGCAAGCAAATAGTGTAACGTAAAGAAGGGTAAAGAAAAATTGGAATCAAGATCTTCGTACGAAAGGGATGAGTTTAAGAGATTTCTGAATCCTTCAGTAATTGCTAAGCTCTCAAATATGGAGCTTCGTGCAAGAACTGTGGTTGAAGGATTCATCGCCGGCCTTCACAAATCACCTTATCATGGATTCTCCGTTGAGTTTGCAGAGCACCGGCAATACATGCCGGGAGATGATCTGAAGTATCTCGACTGGAAGGTCCTTGGTAAAACCGACAGATATTATATAAAGAGATATGAACAGGAAACCAATCTGAAGTCATATATCATTATGGATATCAGCCGGTCAATGGCATTCAAGTCCTCGGTAAGTGAGCCTGAGAATGTTTCTTCAAGATTCTTTGGAAAGAAAAAAAGTCAGGCGAAGCAAACAACTTCGGATATTTCAAAGCTTGAATACGCATCTTACCTTGCAGCCTCTCTTTCATATTTGATGATTCTTCAGCGGGATGCAGTATCATTAACGACTTATGATACTGCTGTCAGATCATTCATCAATCCAAGCTCAACGAAAGCGAATTTGAGGATGATCCTCAAGACTTTGTCAACAGTTAAACCCGTTAACGAGACCGGAACGGCGGGATGCCTCAATGAGATTGCCAACAGGATTAAGAAAAGAGGGCTTGTGATAATTATGAGTGACTTGTTTGATGAACAAAAGGAAGTTCTTAACGCTCTTAAACATTTTAGGTATGAGAAAAATGAGGTGATATTGTTTCAGATACTTGATCCATTAGAGCTGACTTTCCTTAAAGGAAATCCGGTTACATTGAAAGACATGGAAACAAGTGAAGAGATGTACTCACAACCATTTGCAGTTCAGAAAGCATATCAGGAAGCCATGAAAGAATTTGTAGAAAATTATAAGTCGGAATGCCTTAGAAACAACATTGACTATGTACTTCTTTCAACCGACATGAGTTATGATGTCGCGCTCACAAATTATCTTACCAAAAGGAAGAGACTCATTTAGTTTCTGATCCTGTGCCTGTCAACATCCCAAATGGGTGTAGTCAGTCGATAATCTCCAAATCCGGATTCATCAACGAAAACAAACTCCTTGTTAGCACCGTAATAATACCATACTTCATAGGGTTTGGTGTTCTCCTGAAAAGGATATCTCTCGATTTGATCAGCTTCTCCGAACATGATGTAAACCATACCCATATCTGTCTTCCAACCGTCTATGAAATGAGAGTATCTTTCATCCGCCGTCTGAATTCTCCTGTAATACTCAATCATCAATTCATTCTTGGAAGTATTTGGTGACGGATCCTTCCCCTTCCAGAATTCGATGAAATTCTTCTGCTTGTCTTCAGTTGTTTTGGCATTCTCAATCTTTCTTAACTGCTCGTCTGTAGCAATATAGATCAACTGATCGATCATAAGATTCAGATCCTTTGCATTTACCGGAAAGCCGGACATCTTGTTGACAAACTTTTTTTCTGCAAGAAGTTCACCGGTGGCATTGTCTTTTACATCGAGTATGTAATCGCCATAAACAAGATTGTTTGATTTGATCTTCTCAAAACACTTGTTAATTCCGGGTAACAGAGTGTATGTAAAGTTTCCTCTTTCAACAACATTCTCCTGCTTATCTGTAATCTCATAAGAAAAATTGTTTACTACATCTTCATTCCTTGCATTATAAACTTCAAAGAAAACGTAGAACTCTTTGAGATTGTCAACATTTCTGTTTACAAGCGGAGTTATTACTTTCTTCCCGTTTTCATTTGACATGTTGCTTATCAGCATAATGTTACTGAATGAAATTCTCTCATTCACAAAATCAACAACTTCAATCTTATCTTTCAGCACTAGTTCTTTCTTGGTGTTTGCATCGGAGAGAGTCACTTCAAGGTCATACTTTCCAGGGTTCAGATAATATTCCCTGACAATGAATTTGGCCGAACCCTCAAGTCCCTTCTGCTCTTCCTTTGATGTAGAAACGAAATCCGTCATGGTTTCGTTTTCAACTACTTCTCCCGCAAAATTCTTTATGAGTACAGTGTAACTAATATCCGCGTCGTATTTCTTGCTGGTGTAATTCCTCTTGAATTGCAGATTCTCAAGCGGGATTTCCATATAAACATCAAGGCGGGCTTTGGATTTCTCCTTGCTGTAGAACACCATTGGATCAATGAAGAACAGTTGCTTATTATCACTTCGTATTGTCTTTTCTTCCAATTGTGCAAACACGCTGCCTGAATCAAAAAGAGTCGCAATGATTATTCCAAACAATATTACCAAAAGCCTTCTTGCTGACTCAGGATTTAAAATGAGTGTATTCATCTTGTTTTCATTTGATGTTACTGTATTCGAAAAATTATGAAATTTGATTCAATTTATTTTTCAGTTGCCTCTGCAAACAGGTCAAATTCTTCGGCATCGAAGACCTTTGTTTCCACAAACTCTCCTATTGTTAATCCGTCACCTTCTACAAAAATTTCCTGATCGATCTCCGGTGCATCAAGATAACTTCTCCCGACGTATTGTCCATTCTCCTTTCTGTCTATCAGAACTTTCAGATTTTTACCTATCATGGACATATTATTCTCAAATGAAATTTCTTTTTGTAAATCAAGAATCTTCTTCTGTCGCAAGAGTTTCTCCTTTCTCGGGATTCTGTCAGGCAATGTCGCTGCGAAAGTATCATCTTCATGGGAATAAGTAAAAACTCCGAGACGATCGAATCTGAATTCCCTCACAAAATCAACCAACTCTTCAAAATCCTTTTCGGTTTCATCCGGATATCCGGTTATGAGAGTTGTTCTTATTGCAATACCCGGGATTTCCTCCCTCAGTTTGTTGAGAAGTCCCAGCAAGTTTGCCTTTGTAATACCTCTCCTCATTGACTTTAGCACATTGTCTGAAACATGCTGAACAGGTATATCAATATATTTGCAGATGTTGTCAACATCTCTTATTGTGTCTATCAGGTCCGCCGGAAATCTGCTTGGATAAGCATACATTAATCTGATCCATTCGATTCCTTTGACTTCTGATACGGCTCTCAGCACATTCGAGATTCTTCTTTGCCTGTCAATATCAAATCCCCAGTATGTTGTATCCTGCCCTATCACAATCAATTCCTTTACACCTTTAGATGCAAGTTTCTGAGCTTCAGTGACAATATCCTGCAGAGGTTTTGACCTGTGAATTCCTCTCATGATCGGAATTGCGCAGAATGAACAAGGATTATCACAGCCTTCACTTATTTTTAAATATGCAAAATGCTGAGGCGTTGTCTGGCTTCTTTCACCAATGAGATTCTTCTTATAGTCAACACCAAGCTCATTCAGAATTCCAATAAGTGTTTGGGGCTTGTCCGTTGCACCAAAATACATATCAACCTCAGGAATATCTCTTTCGAGATCACTCTTATAGCGATCGGATAAGCAACCGGCAACATAAACTCCCTTAAGCTTGCCGCCCTTTTTGCGATTGACAGCTTTGAGAATTGTGTTTATGGATTCCTCTTTTGCTTCCTGGATGAACCCGCATGTATTGATTATCACATTCTCCGCCAAGTTTTCATCCTCAACGATCTCAATATCGTTTGATTTCAGCTGTGCAAGAATGAACTCGGAATCAACCAGATTCTTTGAACATCCAAGCGTAATGAGTTTTACTTTGTCTTTTTTTACCTTCATAAATTGAAAAACCCTCCGCCCCGCAGCATAGCAAGGGATCTAAGAGGGTCGGATCTTTTGAATTAATGTAAAGGAATTATTTCCAATTTTAAAGATACTTAATGGGTTTGATGCAGTCGAGCATCCACATCTGTCCAAAACGTTTTACTTGGAAAACAGTTTGCTCGAACCATTTACATAGAATAAAATCATTTCCGCTTTCTTTTGAACCCCCGATAGAATCATTCGGGGGCAGGCTAAGAAAGCTTGGCAAAGAAACCCTTCGATAGGCTCAGGGCGGCGAGTCGCCTGTCCGCAGTCATTCGCTTCAAGTGAGTAGTAATTCGACAGGCGGGCGGGTTGTTTTTCCGAACCGAATTTTTTCTAACTTTCCAGCTTGATTTCGAATGAATTTTCGAAATACCCAAACGTTTTGGACAGCAGTGGTCGAGCATTTACACATATCTTCGGTTATGAATACTTTTTGACTCCGTGCAATGCGGACAGGAACTAACCGCGGAAGGCGCAAAGTTATAGCAAACGTCTCAGAGGTTGAGGTTGTTAAATTTTAATTGCTCTTATCAACTTTCTCGAGCTTTGTCTCTTCTTTGTAACTTTGCTTTTGAATGGTTCGCATTCGAAATGTCAGAGCCCGATTAAACTCGGGGTCTTCTAATGGCTAAGAAACTAAAGTTGCTTAGGTTACATTCTAATATGAGTCAGCTGGATTTCTTGTATTGACAAATTCCGTTTGTCAAAGCAGACTTCAATGAAGAAAAGACCCGGCATGATGCGCAATTAAACTCAAACTTCATTTCATATTATGCAGGCTTTTCAGAAGCAAAGGAGCATTTAAAGACTTTGGGATGTTCCTTAATGCGTGACTTTAATATCAACTCCATTTTGGGTAATTTTAACCAAACAAATAATACTTGATAGAGACTGCACAGAAACTCGAAAGAACTGTCTTAGTATGTTATTCAAACCGTAGAGACAAAAAACATTTACACTCGGAAGAATCATTGGATGAGTTGAAATTCCTTGCCGAAACTGCGGGTGCATATGTGGTAAAGACGTTTTTTCAGGAAAATGACACTTACGATTCCCGTTTTATGATAGGCAAAGGTAAGGCCGGAGAAATTGCCGAGTTTGTTGAACAGAATGAAATCAAACTGGTGATATTTGAGAATGAACTTGCATATACTCAACTTCGAAACCTTGAGCAGAAGATCAAATGTAAGATCATTGATAAATCAAACCTGATCCTGGACATATTTGCATCAAATGCGAGAACGGCTCAGTCCAAGCTGCAGGTAGAACTTGCTCAGCTTGAATATACATTACCAAGACTTACGCGGCAATGGACTCACCTTTCAAAGCAGTTTGGCGGAATCGGAACAAAGGGACCCGGTGAAACTCAGATAGAAACAGACAGACGACTCATTGGCAGGAGAATCTCGTTGCTCAAAGAGAAGCTTCTTAAAGTAGCGGAGCAAAGGAAAACGCAGGCATCAGAAAGAAGTAAATTCTTTCGCATATCACTGGTCGGTTACACGAATGTTGGAAAATCCACTCTTCTGAATGCTATGACAGATGCTGGGGCCTATGTTGAGAATAAGCTATTTGCTACTCTGGATACATCAACAAAATCACTGGATATACTTGTATCAGACGGAAAGTCTGCAAAATTTCCAAAACGTGTACTTATCTCTGATACAGTTGGTTTCATTAAGAATCTTCCTCATGATCTGATTGAATCTTTTAAATCCACTCTCGCAGAAGTAGTTGAATCTGATTTGCTGCTTCATGTTATTGATGCATCAAATCCAAATCTAGAAGAGCAAATGAGTGTGGTAAAAGACACACTTGAAGAGATAGGTGCAGGCGGCAAAATAGTGGTGAATGTATTCAACAAAGTCGATCTTGTGAATGACAAAGAATTTCTTAACGGATTAAGGAAGGATCATAAGGACAGCATTTTCATTTCTGCAGGCAAAGGATTGAATCTGAATCTGCTGCTCGAAAGGATTAAGAAAGAACTCAACAAATCCAATACCGAACGGATCATTCGCCTCAAATCAGGAGATCATAAGAATTTAAGCATGATCTATAAATTTGCAGAGGTAAAGGAAGTAAAGTATTTAAAGAACAGCATAAAAGTTACATTCTCCGCAAGCGACAAAAATTTTTCGAGATTGAAAAATCTACAGGCATGAGCTTTACAGAAATACTAAATTCACAATTGAAAACTAAAGAACAATAAGAAAGGAAGGCGATCAAAATGCAATCAGTAGGTACATTCAAGGGTGTCGATTATTATGCAATTGACGACATGCTTAACGATGAAGAAAAATCTATACGTGATACTGTAAGGGACTTTGTGAGCGAAGAAGTAATTCCGATTATTGAAGAATATAATCAGGAGATGCATTTTCCGGTTCAGCTGATTCCAAAGATGGCTGAGCTCGGAATCTTCGGGCCAACACTTCCTGTTGAGTATGGCGGTATGGGAATCAACAATGTTGCATACGGATTAATTATGCAGGAGCTTGAAAGAGGAGACAGCGGCGTGAGAAGTTTTGCGTCCGTTCAGTCAGGACTCGTAATGTATCCGATCTATGAATTCGGCAGTGAAGAGCAGAGAAAAAAATATCTTCCAAAGCTTGCAAAAGCTGAGATGATTGGTTGTTTTGGACTGACGGAACCGGATTTCGGAAGTAATCCCGGCGGCATGATAACAAAGGCCGAGAAAGTTGATGGCGGTTACGTTCTCAACGGTGCAAAGATGTGGATAACTAACGGTACAATTGCTGATGTAGCTATAGTATGGGCAAAGCTTGACGGCAAGGTTAGAGGTTTTCTTGTTGAAAAAGGAACCAAGGGATATTCAGCACCGGAAACAAAAGGTAAACTTTCGCTCAGGGCTTCTGTGACTTCCGAGCTTGTGTTCGAGGACTGCTTTATCCCTGACGACAATCTGCTGCCAAACAGCGGCGGGTTGAAATCCCCTCTTATGTGTCTGACACAGGCAAGATACGGAATTGCATGGGGAGTAGTTGGACTTGCGATGGAATGTTATAACACTGCGTTGAATTATACTCTATCCAGAGTACAGTTTGGCAAACCAATTGCGGGATTTCAGATCACTCAGGAAAAACTCGCTTACATGCTGACGGAAATCACTAAAGCACAGCTGCTGAATTATCAGCTTGCAAAACTCAAAGACTCAGGCAAGATGAGACCTCAGCAAGTATCACTTGCAAAGAGGAATAATTGCGAGATTGCAAAGAACATCGCATCGATGGCAAGAGAGATGCTTGGTGCAAACGGCATACTTGATGAATATCCGATAATGAGACATCAGAATAATATTGAGTCTGTTAAGACATACGAAGGTACGCATGAGATGCATACTCTCATACTTGGAGAAGACATAACCGGTTTGTCTGCATTTGAATAAAGAATGATTAGCTGAAAAATCAATAATCACAATACGGCAACGAACTTAGACAGAGACAACTGTTTGTTGCCGTAAACTTATATGAAAACATTCGAAATACCTCTGTTCTACAGAAGCCCGATCATTTCAAAGATCAAGGATCTAAGAAGGGCAGATGATCCGCGAAAGCGTGACTATTCGCCTACGGAGCTAAATTTTGGTCCGGTGATGTTTTACATTGCAAGACATTTCGGTTTTTGCTACGGTGTTGAAAATGCCATCGAGATTTCTTACAGGGCAATTGAAGAGAATCCCGGAAAAAGAATTTATTTGCTTAGTGAAATGATTCACAACTCTGAAGTTAACAGGGATTTGCAGAATCGCGGTGTGAAGTTTATTATGGATACAAGCGGAAACCGGTTTATCGAATGGGATGAGTTGAAGAAAGATGACATTGTAATTGTTCCCGCCTTTGGAACTACAATAGAGATAGAAGAGAAATTGTCCGGACTTGGGATAGATACTTTAAAATACAATACAACTTGTCCGTTTGTTGAGAAAGTCTGGAACAGGGCCGAATCACTTGGCAATACGGACTTCACAATAATTGTTCACGGAAAGTTCAGGCACGAAGAAACACGTGCAACTTTCTCACATGCAAAAGAATCTGCACCAACTTTGATTGTGAGGGATCTTGAAGAAGCCGTAACTCTGGGACAATTCATGCTTGGTGAGATTCCTTTTGATGAATTCCGGAAAACATTCGAGCACAGATACTCGTCCGGATTTGATCCTCTCATACATCTTGAAAGGATAGGCGTTGTTAATCAAACCACAATGCTTGCTACTGAGACACAGGCTATTGCAGATCATCTGAGAAGTATCATGCTCCGGAAGTTCGGTGAGAATAACATAAAAGATCATTTTGCCGATACTCGCGATACACTTTGTTATGCAACGCATGACAATCAGCGGGCAACATATGCATTGCTTGAAAGGAAAGCGGATATTGCTCTTGTTGTTGGAGGGTACAACAGTTCAAACACTTCTCACATTGTTGAACTCTGCGAAGAAAAGCTTCCTACATACTTCATATCATCTTCAGAAAAAATTCTTTCAAAATATTTGATCAGCCATTTTCACATTCACAGCCACGCGGAAGTTATCACGGAAAATTTTATTCCCTCAAAAGATCCGGTCAGAATAATCCTTACAAGCGGGGCTTCCTGTCCTGACTCAATTGTTGATGACGTGTTGAAGAAGATGGTATCTTTTTTCGATGGTACAAGGAGCATTGATGAAGTGCTTTCAGAAACAGAGTTTTTACGTGAAGGAAATAAAACACAAATAAAGTCTTGATACAGAATCTGGTCGATCCCGTAATTCTGTTTTTTATCATTGGCATAATTGCCGGATTGCTGAAGACCGACCTGAAGCTTCCGGAGGCAATATATGATGCACTCAGCATTTATCTTCTCCTTGCAATTGGCTACAAGGGAGGCATAGAGTTATCAAAGTCCGACCTTACAAATCTATTTATCCCTGTTTCAGCTACAATACTTCTTGGAGTTGTGATACCAATTATTGCTTACTTCATTCTGCAGAAAATCGGGAAATTCAGTAATCCTGACTCTGCCGCTATTGCTGCACATTACGGCTCCGTGAGCGCTGTAACATTTGCAGTGGCAATTGACTTTCTGAACAACGCCGGGATTGCGAAAGATGAGTTTATGACAGTTCTGCTGGTGATGCTCGAGATTCCGGCAATTGCTATCGGTATTTTACTTGCGAAATCAAAGAGTTCGGACAATACATTTGCTGCAGGTGAGGTAGTTCGTGAAGTGTTTCTTGGTAAGAGTATCTATCTTCTTCTTGGAGGACTTGCAGTAGGATATTTTGCAGGTGGTTATGGGAACAAAAGCATCAATATTTTGTTCGTTGATATGTTTCGCGGGTTCCTGGCTTTCTTTCTACTTGAGATGGGAATCATTGCCGCAAAGAGACTTGGTGATTTCAAAAAGGTTGGTCCATTTCTCATTGCATTCGGAGTTCTAATGCCATTACTTTCGTCGGTGTTTGGAATAATTGCAGGAGTATTGTCAGGACTTACACAAGGCGGTACATTTGTTTTAGCATGCATGGCCGCAAGTGCTTCCTATATTGCAGCACCGACTGCAATGAGAATTGCAGTGCCTGAAGCCAATCCTACCTATTACATTACAACCTCTCTTGGCATTACTTTTCCATTCAACATTATATTTGGAATTTCCCTTTATTACTCTTTAACAAATTTTGTTTACAACGTATTATTGAAGTAGATGAAAAAATCCAAAGCAAAAGTACTTACAATAATAACCGAATCTCTTATCGAACAGAAATTGGTCAAGTGCCTCAAGGAGCTTGGTGCAACAGGCTATACAATTGAAGAAGTAAGAGGTGAAGGCCGCAGAGGTATCAGGCGAAGCGATTGGGATCAGTCAGGCAGCATAAGACTACAGATAATTTGCGACGAAAAATTAGCCGACAAGATCTCAAATTTTCTGGCAGAAAACTATATGGACAGTTATGCAATGTTTATCTTTATGTTTGATTCGGAGATCATCACAAAATAGAAAAGGCGGATCATTTGACCCGCCTCACTATTCTTGATTTTCAGTAATCAGTTCTATGCACTAACTGAATCTTTAAGAAACATCTTCTGAAACTCTCTCTTCTCTCGATTTTTCCAATTGCCTTTGTGATAGCCATATCCAGCTATCAGCGGCATTGCAATAGTTGCTTCGCAATAAACCATTTGCTCGTATGTCATATCAACCTTTCCCCATGAACTTGCTTCCTTAAGAGTGGAACCGGAAAGAGCTCCGTCACGGTCATCTGCAACTGTAATCTGAATAGCATATTTGTGCATTGGTACTTCCTTGTCAAGTATCTCGGCAGCTACAACCGTATCCTGAGCAAAGTTCTTCGGAACTCCGCCGCCAACCATAAACAATCCTGTTTCATTGGCTTCAAGCTTTATCTTTGTCAATTCAAGAAAATCTTTTGCTGAATCAATGGAAACATTTGAATCCGGATTATGAAACTGATGATGAACAAATCCAAATCCGGCGGAACAATCTGAAAATGCCGGAACAAATATGGGAACATTGTGCTCATAGGCAGCGAGCACTACGGAGTCTCTGTTCTTACCATGCTTGGAAAGATATTCTCCCATGTGCCAGATGAACTCTCTCGAAGAGTAAGGTCTTTTTTCCAGCGTGTCGCATATCTTTGCTATGGTCATGTCGCAATCTCTCAGGTCTTCCTCGTCTATATAAGTGTCATAGATCCTGTCTATCATGAGTTCTCTTAATTCATTGTCATCAACAAACTGGCTGCCCTTATAGTGTTTATATCCAAGCCCCTCGAAGAAATCCTGATCAACCATGATCGCACCCGTTGATACGATCGTATCAATCATATTGCTTCTGATCATGTCAACCACAACATTCTTAAGTCCTGCTGAAAACAGTGAACCCGCAAGACAAAGCATTACTGAACAACCTTTATCAGCAAGCATCATGTCAAAATATTTAGCGGCTATGGCAAGGTCCCTTGATGAGAATGCCATATTGTTCATATCTTCAACAAGGCTTACCACATTATGCTTCTTAATATCTATGTGCTGAATTGTTTCTTTGAGATAGTCCTGTTTGGTTTTCATTTCGTGTGATTAATTTTGTGAAGCAATATAAAAATTTTCTCTTTGTTAAAAAATCCTGATGGCATCCCTTTACAGAATGCCGTCAAAAAAATCATGCGTATCATTACTTAACAAGGATCATCTTGACAGTTGAGCTTTTCGTTGCCGTAGTTCCATTTGGCACGAAATTCAGAACTGCATAATAAACACCGCTCGACAAATCCTTATCTTTGGCAGAGTTGAATTCAGCTGAATAATATCCTGCAGTAAAATTCCCGTCGACAAGTCTTTGTGCTTCAGAACCTTTTGAATCATAAACTATCAATGATACTTTGCCATCTTGCGGTATGTCGAACTTCACTTTTGTTGTGGGGTTAAACGGGTTCGGATAATTTTGTGATAATCTGAATTCTACCGGAGTTCCGATCACAACCTCACCTGAGAGATAATGATATTCAAAATTGCCGTTAAAGTCGACCTGCTTCAGCCTGTATGAATACCTTCCTGAGTTCAGGTCCCTATCCGTAAAGCTGTACTCAACAGGCAATTCAGAAATTCCGCTGCCGGGAACAAAGCCTGTCTTCATCCAGCGTCCTTCTGCTATCTCTGATGCGGGAATTCTTTCAACATCAAATCCGAAATTATTTTCTTCAGTATTAGTGATCCACTTAAGTGAAACACTGTTTGCTGAAGTTTGATAACTGAAAGATGAAAGTTCAACAGGCAAAGGAACATCAGGTGTAATGTATATCTTGTAGATCAGATCACTTGGCGAACTCGGACCGCCGTTTGGTATTTGTCCTTTGATACCACCGTACATATATCCTGCAAGCGTCCTTCCATTCAGCTCAGAAAGCTTGATCACATTATTCGAATACTTCGGAACGGACGGACTGACAATGAACTTTGCATTCGCACCAATCAAGGCATTGAATCTTGCAGTTGAGATTGTCTCGGATGTTGAACCATTCTGATTTCTTGAAATCGTTGTTATATCATTTATGAATGGAACCAATGAATCGTACTCAAGTGTATTGGTATTTTCATTGTACGAATTCAAACTCATCCCGGCAAACATAGTAGTATGCATGCTTCCGTCTCTTGAATTGAAGACACTCAAGAAGGCGCATGTGTATTGGCTCATTTGTTGCTCATAAGAGAAATCAACAGTTATCGAAGATGAATCAATGTATATCGGATTGAGATACGGCAAGTCAATTCCAATCTTGAACACGCCACCGTAAAGGATCGCATACTTTTCCGTACCATCCGGTTTTATTGCAGGTACAAGGTTCATATCCCGCCTGTGATACTCAACCGAATCAACTGCTTCGGAATAATCTGAAATATTTATGCTTACGCCGTCATCATTGATCCTGAACTTGCTGATCTTTCTTGTATAGGTTTGATTATTTATGTTTCGGCGATAGGGGCCGGTAAATTTATGACCTCCAACCAGATAGAAATATTCTCCAAGATAGGTCATCTCACCGCCCGTAACCTGAAACCTGGTATCAGTAATTTCTCTCACAAACGGAGCAATTGAAATACCGTTAATTATGGCATTAATAGTTTCGTTGACATCAATCACCTTTAACAGCGGGAAAGAAATCAGTCCGTTGGATGTACTGTCGAATCCGTATCCCCCCAGGAAATAGAGTTTATTTCCGGATTGAACATACTGCATATTCATTGACCTCAGCTGATCAGCTTTCCAGAAAGGCAGGTCCGCGAAGATACTCCTTGACCATGTCTGTCCGGTTGAAGGATCAACAACATAAAGTTTCGTATTGGAAAATTCCTTTGGGAAAGAGGTTATTGTTGTGAATCCATGCAATCCGTTAGTCCTTCCTCCAATGAAAAGCCATTTGCCTTCAGATTGGGCAAATGCAAATGAATGGATCTTCGGAGCATCAGGCATCGAGGTTTGTTCAACTTCAATTGTGTACGGCGGATTCGATGCAAAGACACCGTAAGCAAATATCAAAAAGAAAAATGTGATGGTAACAGTAAATTTTTTCATAATGGCATGACAATTTGTGTTGGTAGTTTCAGTTAATTCAGTTTGTTGCCTTTCAGGGTTCGATCCAGTCGCCGTTATCCCTGATCAATTCGATCAATTCGTCAACAGCAACTTCTGTTTCAATACTTCTTTTGACTATTTCTTTACCTTTGTAAAGCGTGATCTTTCCTGGACCGCTGCCGACATAGCCGTAATCGGCATCTGCCATTTCTCCGGGACCGTTAACAATGCAACCCATGATTGCGATCTTTACACCTTTAAGGTGATTTGTTCTGCTTCTTATCTTTGCAGTTGTTTCCTGAAGATCGAACAAGGTCCTTCCGCAAGAGGGACATGATATATACTCTGTCCTGGAAATTCTTGTCCTTGTTGCCTGAAGAATGCCAAAACAAATGCTGTTAATTTTGGAAGCAGAAATATTTGCAGATAAACGAATCCCGTCTCCCAAGCCATCGGTCAGCAATCCTCCCGCATCAGTTGATGCGTGAAGCGTAACAGTGTCTTCCTCTGAAATATCATATTTAAGATCAAGCACTACAGGCGTATCGCAGCCATTGAGCATCAACTCGCAAACAGCTCTGCGCAAAGCGGCCATTCGATGCATGTTATCTGAAGATAAAAGAAGTACGATATTGCTACTCTTCTTGAGATTGAGAATAAATTCATTATTCACATCATCAGCAGTGATCTTTATGAAGTTCTTTCTGTCAGATAACTCATTTGCATTCAAATACTCAGAAGCAGTTAGCAAAGGAAATGAATCTGTCCTGTTGTCTTGCCCAAGCCAGAAAGCGTAATCAAAAATCTTGTTCAAAGTCCCCGGAAGTTCATAAGAAATATCTTTCGAGCCAATATAGAGATAATCAGCAGCAGCATCACCAATATTCCACTTGTCAAGTGAAGCACTGTACAGATAGCCGTAATCGCGGAGTCCATCAGGACCTTTGAAAATCTTTTCGTTTGAATTTGCTATTACAACAGGAACGCTTGTCCCACCAATATTCTCAACACCGGAAGTGTTTCTCTTAGTGTATTCAAATGGATCAACGGGATAGTCAATGATTGGCGGAATCTCATCATGCGGAATTCTTCCGGAATATCTCTGAACAAGTTTCAATGCAACAGGTATCTCAAATTCAGGCTCCTCGGTAAGTGACACTCTCACAGTATCTCCGATTCCGTCTTCAAGCAATGTACCTATACCAACAGAAGATTTGATCCTGCCGTCTTCTCCGTCACCTGCTTCGGTCACTCCTATGTGAAGAGGATAGTTCATTCCTTCTTCTTCCATCTTTGAGATCAGCAGTCTGTATGCCTGGACCATCACTTTAGGATTGCTTGCCTTCATCGAAAGCACGATCTCGTGATAATTCAGATCCTCGCAAATTCTCAGAAACTCAAGAGCTGATTCAACCATGCCAATCGGAGTATCTCCAAAGCGACTCATTATCCTGTCTGACAAAGAACCGTGATTTGTTCCAATCCGCATGGCAGTTCCGTGTTCCTTGCAGAGCTTTACAAGAGGAGTGAACTTCTGCCTTATCCTCTCAAGCTCTGATTCATATTGTGCTTCGGTATATTCAACTATGTTGAACTTTTTCTTATCTGCATAGTTGCCAGGATTAATGCGCACCTTTTCAACTATTGAGGCGGCAACTTCAGCAGCATTCGGAGTAAAATGAATGTCTGCAATAAGCGGTGTTGAATATCCTCGTTTGCGGAGTTCGTTCTTTATGTTGAGAAGATTCTTTGCTTCGTTAATGCTGGGAGCAGTTATCCTGACATAGTCAGCACCTGCTTCAATGATCCGAATTGATTGTTCAACTGTAGCGATAGTATCCATTGTATCGGTGGTAGTCATTGACTGAACTCTGATGGGATTATCACCTCCGAGCGCAATTCCTCCGATGTTAACAGATCTTGTTAGATATCTTGAATAAGAAATCAGACTTCGGCAATACTTCTCCGAGACTATTTTGGAATGCATTTGTGGTCTATCTGAGTCTTTTCGATTCCTGCTGAAGGATCTTTCTTTCTTCATCAGTCAAACTGCTGTATCCTGTTTCACTTATCTTGTCAAGTACTGCATCAAGCCGGCTCTGTGCATCACGTTCCCGATCATCGAGCGCTTTCTTATAATCTGTTTCGGCACCACCGTTTTCTGTTTCCTCTTTGAATCGCACAGGCTCAACTGAAGATCCGTTGCCGGGAATGAAACCGCCCTTGCGTTCCCCGGGTGTTGATGTATAGGATGTGAATCGGTCCTTGAATCCTGAATTTCCAAAAAAATTAATAGAACCCCTTCTGTTAAACATCAAAAGGTAGATCAATCCTACAACACCACCGCCCAGGTGAGCAATGTGTGCGATTCCGGAATCACTGCCTCCTGCAACAGCAAAGACTTCAATCAGCATATAAATGAGTACAAGATATTTTGCCTTTACAGGTAGAATCCCGTATATGTATATGCTTCTGTCGGGAAACAAATAACCGAATGCTACAAGGATACCATATACCGCACCTGATGCACCGACAGTTGGACCTACACTGGTAAACAAAGGAGCTATCAGCAGATTACTTAATCCGGCTCCAATACCGGTGATCATATAGTAGTTGAAGAATTTTTTTGAACCCCAGAGATTCTCAAGTTCAACACCAAACATCCACAGTGCAAACATGTTTAGAAACAGATGAAAAAATCCGCCATGCATGAACATATAAGTAACAAGCTGCCAGGGATAGAATCCCAGTTCGACTGTTCCGCCAAGCTGGTCTTTGAGCATCACTGGTTGAAGGGGGTTCAACGCAAAATACTTCGTAATGAGCAAATCTATCTGATATCCGCCTACAGTAAATCCGGCAAGTATCAGATTGAAAATCACAAATACGGCTACATTTATGACGAGGAGAGTCTTGATTACAGGCGGGAATAACGAGAACCCTCCGAACAAACCCGGCCTTTTGTAATATCTGTTCATGAATTATTTGGGATCAATTGTGCTTTATTGTAGTCTTCTGCAGTATCTATTTCCATACACATGAATCGGGAAACGTCAACTGCATAAATATGGTTCATTTCAGATCCGGAGTCTATCATCTCCTGAAAGGACGTTTCGTAGAATTCGTTTACCTTTTTTTCCTTTGTGATTTTACGATTCAATATAGCATACAGTCCTTTTACAAAATATGGAGAAAACACTTCGATACCAATCGATTCGCCAACAGAGTGTGTAACTGGGATCTGCTTGCCGATCTTAGCAACATTTCCGTTGTCATCGATTATTACTTTCATCTGTTCCTCATCAAGTATATGAGTGAAATTTACTGCAAGCGAACTTTCTTTTCCGCAGTTAAGGAGTTCGGCAATGATGTCTTTGTCAAACAATATGTCGCTGTCAAGAAGGAGAATGGGACCGTTTACAACTTCTCTGGTCATCCAAAGAGAATAAGAGTTGTTGTTGTTCTCATAGTCTGTATTTATAAGGAATTTACAGTTGAGCTCAGGGTATTTTTCATTTACAAATTGCTCTATCATGTGATTCAGATATCCTGTAACAAATACGAAGTCTTTAATTCCGTTTGCAAGAATGTTATCCATTGTCAATTGCAGCAATGACTTTTCACCTATCTTAAGAAGACACTTAGGAGTTGTATTTGTGAGCGGTCTGAGTCTTGTAGCAGCTCCCGCCGCAAGAATAACTGCCTGCATCTGTTATGATTATTTATTTACGGTAAATTCTTTGATGATTCTGTCTTGCCTTATTTTTAACAGAAGCATAATAATGTTTCCCAATGTTATAGAATAGATAAGGTACAGATCTATTCTGTTGAAAATTGAGAACACAATCAGAGCAACCATGTGAGTAGTTGAGCCGATCCAGCTCCACATCCGCAGAATTGTTTTGTTCTTTTCTCTGTAGTCATCCGGTGTTGCATTCAGTGAAATATGCTTAGTAAGTTTTTTCTGAATCTTCGAGTAACCCAAATAGGATTTAACGAGGGACTTCTCTATCCACTTCCCTTTTTCATCTTTAAGTCTGTTCCATTCTTCCGAATACTCCTGAATCTCGTTATCAATGTCGGAGCTTTTGTCATAAACATACTCCAGATAAAGATTTCTGTAGTGATCAAAAAGCATGTTCTGCAATGCCTTCGAGATTCCTGCGGCAATTGTGAGTACCCATGAGTACAGGGGTTCTCCCGTGATAGATGTCATTGCAAAACCAAGTCCGAGAAAAACAGAAACCGAAGTTGTATAATCTATGAATCCGTCAATTACTCTTCCGATTTTAGTGCCGTTCTTCTTGAGTCTTGCAAGCTGTCCGTCCATACAGTCGAGAGTATTGCAGATAAAGAAACTTGCCGAACCGAGCAGAAGAAATTCATAAGTTCCAAATCCATAAAGCACGCCGGAGAGAATTCCAAACACTAGCGCAACAGTTGAGATTTGATTGGGCGTAATGTTTGTGTTGTAAATCAATTTCACAAACAAGAAAGAAATCGGCCTGAATATAAACAGGTCGAGAATCTCTTCTGAGTCAACTGTCTTAAGTGATTGTTTGAATTCTGTGATTAGAGGCATTCTCAAATAAGATCGTCAGATTTCAACCTGAGTTCCAACTTCAAACACTCTGTTCGGGGGCAGGTTGAAGAACTCTGTAGCCCTTTGCGAATTGTTTGACATGAAAATAAAAAGCCTATCTCTCAGATGCGAGATTACATCCTTCTTAGATGGGATTATTGTTTCCCTTCCCAGGAAGAATGTTGTATTGTCCATATTAATGTTGATTCCCTTTTCCTTAAGAATTTCAATTATCTGCTGAATGTTAGTCTTATCCATAAAACCGTACTTGGCAATTACTCTGTAAAATCCGTCGGTTGGATTCTCAAGCTGTATTCTGCTTTCCTGTTTAACAAATGGTATCTTATCAAACAAAATTGTAAGGATTATTACCTGCTTATGCAAAAGCTTATTGTGCTTAATGTTCAGTATAAGAGGCGGCGGAGCACCGGCAGGATTACTTGACATATAAATTGCAGTACCGGGTATAGACAAAGTTCTTATGCTCAGGATTTCTGTTACAAAGTTTTCCAGGGACAAAGTTTGCTGTTTTATCTTCTCAAGAAGCAGTTTTCTTCCGTTCCTCCAGGTTGTCATAAGTATGTAAATTATTGCACCCATAGCGAGCGGAACCCATCCGCCTTGCATTATCTTTAACATATTGGCACCCCAAAATGACAGATCTATCACTAAGAAGAAAACAGACACAACAATCGAAATCCCAAGATTCCAATGCCAGAGCCTCCTCATGGCAACAAATAAAAGCATTGTTGTAATTACCATAGTTGTAGTTACAGCAATTCCATAAGCCGCCGCGAGATTGCTTGATGATTTGAAACCGAGAACCAAGGCTATTGTCGAAATCAACAAAAGCCAGTTGAGTTGAGGAATATAGATCTGACCTCTCTCATCTTCAGAAGTATGTTCAATTCTCATTCTGGGTAGATAACCCAATTGCAACGCCTGAAACGTCAAAGAATAAGCTCCGGATATTACGGCTTGGGATGCGATGACTGTCGCAAAGGTAGCAAGTATAACCATCGGATACAGAGCCCATTCCGGCGCAAGATAATAGAACGGATGTTCTAATGCATCTTTGTTTCTAAGAATGAGCGAACCTTGTCCGAAATAATTCAGCAAAAGGCTCGGCAACACGATTGCGAACCATGCAATCTTTATGGGCACCGGTCCAAAGTGACCCATGTCTGCATAAAGAGCTTCACCTCCTGTAACAACCAGGAAAACTGAACCAAGTATAATAAAGCCTGCAAACTTGTTGATCAAGAAAAATTCAACAGCATATACCGGATTAACTGCACTCAGTATGTCTGGGTTCTTTAAGATAGAAGCAAGTCCTAAAGCTCCAATGGTAATGAACCACACAAGTGTTATGGGGCCAAATATTTTTCCAACGCCTTTAGTGCCTTTGTATTGAACCGCAAAAAGAACAATCAGAATAATTAGTGTAAGCGGAATTATGTAAGGCTCAAAAATGGGGTTTGCTCTCTTAAGTCCTTCAACGGCACTAAGCACTGATATTGCGGGTGTAATCACTCCATCTCCATATAATAATGCAGCACCGAACAATCCAAGAATAATAACTGCAGAAGACCGGAATCCCTTTCCGGAAGTGGTTGGCTTGATCAATGCCATTAGAGCGAGTATCCCGCCTTCACCATCATTGTCAGCCCTCATTACAATCAGAAGGTACTTAATGGATATGACAATAATCAAAGACCAGAATACCAATGACAAGACACCAAATACATTTGCTTGCGATGCTTCAATAGCATGAGCACCGTGGAAACATTCTCTGAGTGCGTAAAGCGGACTGGTTCCAATATCACCGTAAACAACCCCGAGGGCTGTTAGTGAAAGAAGCAGTAAATACTTCGGATCGTTTTTGTTCTTATCAGTTGCCTGTGATTGACTATGTGGACTTTTCGTATTGATGAATTTTATTTGTAGATAACTACATAACTGCAAGTGCATTTATATAGTATGACTGAACGGCCATTAACACCTGTTTTAACTCAGGCCATTCAATTTATCCATAATGATTGCCCAAAAATAGCTCATGCAGGAAACAATTACAATTAAGTATCTGACTGATGCCAGTTTATTTCCTGTTATTGTGATGATTCCAATCGTATCTGCTAAACTTATTTGCAACAAAGATACGGCTGCATTTCATTAGTTTAACATTTCATGAAATAGCTGAATTCAGTATATTAGCCGAAATATTATTGTATCTTTGCTCTGAAAATCGTAAGATTTTTATCGATTAACAGAAAAGATTTCAAGGCATTATTTGAAAATAGCATTAATTACCGGCGGTCCTTCCTCCGAAAAAGATGTTTCAGTAGCCTCAAGCATTAGTATCTTAAGAGCATTGAGGGAGAATGGTCATGACGTTAAGGTCATTGATCCGATATTTGGCAATGAGCAGCCGGATGAATCGGTCATTCTGAGTCACGGTGTGAAGAAGGAATCACCAACTGCCGATGAACTTGACAATATCAATAAGGATGCAAGCAGAAAGATCCTTGATTGCTTTTCAGGAAAGATATTCGATGACATTGAGTTTGCCTTCCTTGGATTGCACGGTAAATTCGGAGAAGACGGCAGGGTTCAGTCATTGCTTGAATTGCGCGGCATAAAATATTCAGGTTCGGGTGTGTTTGCTTCTGCACTGGCTATGGATAAAGACATTACTAAAGTTGTGCTAAGCTCAAAGGGTGTGAAGACCCCGGCATGGATATCATTGGAAATGAATCATGGACTAAGTATGAGTGAACTGGATAAATTAATTCAAGAGAAGATTGGATATCCGTGTGTCATAAAGCCAAATGATGAAGGAAGCACAGTCGGACTGTCAATCATACAGCCGGATGTTGAAGACATTCAGCTTGGGAGTGCAGTTGAACTTGCATTCAGATATTCTGATAAGGTGCTGATAGAGAAATTTGCGAAGGGAAGAGAACTCACAGTGCCGATAATTGGTAACGAAGCTTTCCCGGTAATTGAGATTCGGCCGGATGGCGGATTCTATGATTACGAACATAAGTACACAAAAGGAATGACCGAATATATTTGTCCGGCATTGCTTGATCCCGAAATAGAAGAGTCTGCAAAGCAAACTGCTCTTATGGCTCATCAGGCACTTGGATGTTCAGTATATTCGAGAATAGACTTCATTCTTGATGATCAAAATAATCTTAATTGCCTTGAGGTGAATACATTGCCCGGCATGACACAGACTTCACTTGTTCCGAAATCAGCTCTTGCAAAAGGGCTTTCATTTAATGATCTAATAAGGGAGATCATCAACTTGTCATTGCACAAAAACTGAGTATCGGTCTTGGATGATAAAAGAGGTCCATTTGCTGCTATCGCAAGATTCTTCAAGTATAATCTTCGTCTCGCTTTAGTGTTGATTTTTTTTGCAGGGTTGCTGTCTTTTGCATTATTCGGAAATAAGGGAATACTTCAAAGGATGAAACTTGAATCAGAAAAAGAACAATTGGAGAAGAAGCTTCAGGAAGAAATAAGAAGATCAGCTGATCTGCAGAAAGAAGTTAACGACCTTAAATCATCTGACAAGAAAATCGAGGAAATCGCAAGAGAGAAATACGGGATGACAAAGGAAGGCGAAAAAATACAAAAAATTTTAGTTGACAGCACAAAATGAAAACCAATATTGTTGACACACTTCAGGAATTACTGAAGATAAATTCCCCTACCGGTTACACTTCTGATGTTATTTCATATATTGAAAATAGTTTCAAAGGAAGTGGCTTGTACATGAGAAAGTCAAACAAAGGAGGTCTTTTGATTTCATTGACAGAAGAGCCTGACCTGGTACTGACCGGGCATATTGACACTCTCGGTGCTATGGTAAAGGAATTGAAATGTGACGGAACTCTGGAGATAACTCAACTTGGATCATATCCGTTGAATTCGTTCGAAGGTGAATATGTAACCGTCAGGAACTCAAGCGGGAAGCTGTTCCGCGGAACGTTCTTGCTGAACAATCCTTCTGATCATGTCAACAAGAAAGTAAGAAGTGAGAACCGGGAGTTCAGCTCCATGTCAGTCAGACTTGATGAGTATATTAGTTCATCAAAAGAACTTGAGAAGCTCGGACTCGCTGTTGGTGATTTCATTTTTTATGACACAAGATTCGAAACAGGTCCGAGTGGTTTTGTCAAATCCAGATTTCTTGATGACAAGGCATGCGCTGCAATTATGATCGAACTCATTAAATATTTTGAAAAAAAGAAATCTTCCATAAAAGCAGGTTTCTTCTTTTCAAATTACGAAGAAGTTGGTCATGGAAGTTGTGCAGGAATACCATCATCAGCAAAAGAATTGTTGGTGCTCGACATGGCTGTTGTGGGTGATGGTTGTACCGGCCGAGAAGATGCAGTTTCAATTTGCGTGAAAGATTCATCCGGTCCTTATGACTTTTTTATGACTGATAAACTCAGGAGCCTTGCAAAAGCAAAGAAGATTGATTTTGTGACCGACATCTACCCATACTATGGCTCTGACGGAAGCGCAGCTTTGACCGCAGGCTATGATGTAAGGGTTGGTTTGATTGGTCCGGGAGTATCTGCGTCACACGGTGTTGAAAGAACACACGTTAAAGGTCTTGAAGCAACATTTAATCTTGCAAAGGCGTATATTGAGAACTTCAAATGAGTTGCCTAAACGGTTTCCTGCTGATGCAGTGTTTGCCGTCAATGCAATTAAAACAAAAGATTTTAATTAATTGTCAAAGAGAGTAGTATCAGGCATAAAGCCGTCAGGTGATCTGACAATTGGCAACTACCTTGGGGCAATGAAAGGTTGGGCTGCAAATCAGCACAAAGACGGATATGAAAACTTTTTTTTCATCGCCAATCTTCATGCAATTACAGTCAGGCAGGATGCAGAGCTGTTGCAAAAGCGAACTTTGGATATTGTAGCATGGCTGATTACCTCGGGTGTTGATCCGAACAGATCTGTTATATTTGTTCAATCTATGATACCGGCTCACAGTGAAATCTGCTGGATATTGAACAACTATGTGACTATGGGTGAGCTGGGAAAGATGACTCAGTTCAAGGATAAATCTCAGAAATCCGGCCGCGACGGACAGTTAGCAGGATTATTTAACTATCCGGTTTTAATGGCCGGAGATGTGTTGCTTTATGATGCAGATGAAATTCCTGTAGGTATGGATCAGGTTCAGCATGTAGAACTTGCAAGAACCATTGCTCAGAGATTTAACAATTCGCACGGAGAAACATTCATAATTCCTAAAGCAACACTAACTGCCGATTCAGCCAGGATCATGTCTCTGAACGAGCCTGACAAGAAGATGAGCAAAAGTGAATCGGCAGACAGTTATGTTTCGATGGATGACCTGCCGGATGTGATCATAAAAAAATTCAAAAGAGCCGTAACAGATTCTGACAATACCGTCAGAAAGGCTGATGATAAGCCGGCAATAAGCAATCTGCTTTCGATTTATTCCGGATTCTCCGGCAAATCAATTGAAGAGATTGAAAAAGAGTATGAAGGTTCCGGATACGGAAAATTCAAGAGTGACCTGGGTGAACTTGTAGCGGGTGTGCTTGACATCTGGCAGAAAAGATTTGCCGAGATAAGAAGTGATTCTGAAAGAGTACAGAATGTTATCAAAGAAGGAAATTCAAAGGCAGAAACACTTGCCAATGAGAAACTGGCAATCGTGAAAGACAAGCTTGGACTGCCGTAGAAGTTTTCCTGCAATTTTTTCAAATTTGAAAAATCATAATAATTGATCGAGCCTTCTCCAAAGGACAAGATAAAACAGGATCTACTGAAGAACAGCGGTGATATTCCGAAGCATGTTGCAATTATTATGGATGGCAACGGCAGATGGGCTAAAGAGAAGAGTCTTTCCCGCGTATTTGGGCACAGAGAGGGAGTCAATTCGGCAAGGGATATTGTAGAAGCTTCAGGACAGCTTGGCGTAAAGTATCTTACTCTTTATACATTCTCTACAGAAAACTGGAAACGACCGAGAACTGAAATTGCGCTTCTTATGAAACTTCTTATCAGTTCCATTCGCTCTGAGACTGACCGATTGATGCAAAATGATGTTCGGCTGATCGCAACGGGAAATCTCGACAACCTTCCGGGCAATGTATTGAATGAGCTTCAGGATTCGATGGAAAAGACAAAGAATAACAAACTTATGACACTTAATCTCGCACTTAGCTATAGCGGAAGATGGGATATACTCAACGCCGTGAAGAAAATTGCGTTGGAACAAAATAACGGGAATCTGGATTTATCCGAATTGAATGAGACTACCTTTTCAAAATACCTTGCAACTGAAGGACTTCCGGATCCTGATTTGATGATAAGAACCGGCGGTGACTTCAGGATCAGTAACTTCCTTCTTTGGCAGATTGCTTACAGCGAAATTATTATTGATCAACACTTCTGGCCGGATTTCAAACGAAATCAATTTTACAAATCAATATCCGAGTATCAATCACGCGAAAGAAGATTTGGCATGATAAGCGAACAATTAAAAAAGAAACACTGAATATTGAAGAACACCAACATTAAAACGCTCTTAATAGCATTTGCTCTTTTGACATTGTTCTTTGGAACTGATCGACAAGCTGTCGCACAGGATGAAGGAATTGCTCAATACCGAATTGCAAATATCAGTGTAAAGGGAAACCGGACTTATGAATCTGAAACTATCATTTCATATACCGGGCTCAACATTGGAAAAGAGATCAATATCCCCTCCGATGAAACAAGGGAAGCGATTAACAGATTGTGGAACATAGGAATTTTCTCAGATATCAAGATTTACGTTGAGAAGAAGTTTGGAAAAGATGTTTATCTTGTCATTGAAGTCGAAGAACAACCGCGCGTTGAGAATGTCGAGATCACGGGCAATGACGAATTCTCTACTGAAGACCTGAATGAAAAGATAAATCTGACAACAGGAGAGGTAGTTTCCGAGCAAAAGCTTATGGATATTGCCTACGGCCTCAAGCTTCAATATGAAGAAGAAGGATATGCACTTGCTGAAATTGATGTTGACAAACTGATTTCATCAAATAATGAAGCCCGAATAAGAGTTAAGATAACTGAAGGAAATGAACTTACCGTAAACAAGATCATTATTGACGGAAACAAGAGTTTGTCTGATGACGATGTGAAAGGCAGTATGGAAGAGACCTCGGAGAAAACCTGGTGGAAGGTCTGGGACGGTGCATCATACGACAGGGAAAATTTCCAGCAAGACAAGAAACTAATTGAAGAGTATTACAGGGAAAGAGGATTCAAGGATGCTTCAGTTGTATTTGACAAGCTTGAGATACTTCCAGGCGGAGAAGATGTGAATATCAGAGTTAAAGTTGATGAAGGAAAAAGATATTTCATTGGTGATATTTCAATTGAAGGAAACAAGATATACGAAGACAATCTGATATTGCAGAGACTTGATATGCGGAAAGGCGATGTTTACAACACAAAGAAGCTTCAGCTTAATCTTTTTGGAAATGAAGCTGAAACCGATATCAGTGCTCTTTATCTTGATAATGGTTATCTCTCTTATAATGCAGATGTGGAAGAGGTTCCGAGAGGTGACAGCAGAGTTGATCTGATAGTCAAAATAAACGAAGGATCTCAGTTCAAGTTCGGGCTTGTAGGTTTTGAAGGAAATGACAAAACCAAGGAGCGTGTTCTTCGAAGAGAAGTTTATACCAAGCCCGGTGATTTTTTCAGCAGGAATAACATAAAGAGAAGCCTTCAGCAGCTTGGTGCATTGAATTATTTCAATCCTGAAACAATGAATCAGCAGATCACTCCAGAAAGTGACAGCACAGTAAGCATCAAATATATCGTAGAAGAAAGATCTTCTGATCAGTTCAATGCCTCCGTTGGATTCAGCGGAAGTTTTGGCATTACCGGCTCTCTCGGTCTTACATTTAACAATTTTGACATCGCAGCTCCCTTTTCAGGCGGGGCAGGACAAATTCTGAATTTCAACTGGTCTTTCGGAACCGGCGGTACTTACAGAACATTTGAACTTGGTTTTCAGGAGCCCTGGCTTTATAATACACCGACCCAGTTTGGATTCAGAGTTTTTGACACAAGACAGAATTATGATAATCTTGACCTCAATGAAAGAGGAGCTTCCGTAAATATTGGCCGGAGATTCAAGTTTCCGGATGACTTCTTTCGTGGTGACTGGACTCTTAAGTTTCAGGAAACCGATGTCATTGACGGCGATGATTTTTATCCTGAAGGCAAGAGAAATCAGGTCAGCATAATGCAGGTAATCACAAGGTCCACTGTATTTGAGCCATTATTCCCTGCTTCAGGAACCAGGATCTCAAATTCAACTGAACTGTCAGGAGGACCCTTCCTGCCCGGCACGACTGATTTTGTCAAGAATATTTTCAGTGCGGAAGCATATACTCCGCTCACGGGAAACAGAAAACTTGTGCTTTACAATAATTTCGTATTTTCATTTGCAAACTCATTTGCAAAAGATAAGTATGTTCCGCCGAATGAAGTTTTTTTCATGGGTGGCAACGGACTTACTTACAACACTCAGGCATTAAGAGGATATGAAGACAGAAGCGTCGGGCCAAAAAATCAATTCGGCAGTCCTGTTGGAGGTCTTGTCGCAGCCAAATACGGAATGGAGCTACGGTATTCATTATCAATGGATCCGCTGCCTATTTTCATGCTCATGTTTCTTGAGGCAGGAAATGTCTGGTCAAATATAGACAAGACTGATCCGTTTGACCTTAGAAAATCCTTCGGTATAGGAACAAGGCTAATGCTTCCGGCTGTGGGCATTGTAGGGTTTGATTTTGCCTACGGATTTGACAGAAAGATAGTGGACGGACAAAGTCCAAAATGGCTTTTCCATTTTCAATTCGGAAGAGGATTTTAAAAAAGTTTATAAACTAAATCAAGGAGACACATTAATTGAAAACAAGCATCGTGAAACTTTTTCTGATGACAATCGCAATTGCTTCAACATTCATATTTTCAAATGCAGACGCGCAGATAAAACTCGGTTATGTTGACAGTGAAACTATTCTCAAACAATTACCTGAGGCAAAGTCCATTGAGTCAGAGCTTGAGAATTTGCAGAAGCAATATGTTGATACAATGCAAACAAAGGAAAATGAGCTCAAATCAAAAGCAGAGACATTCAAGACAAAATATGAAGATGCACAAAACAGGGTAAAGTCCGGTGCAATCACTTCCGAATCTGAGATTAAAGCGCTTGAAGAAGAGATGGGTACAATGCAAAGTGAACTTCAAAATCTTTCGGAAGCTCTTGAAGGATATAAATCAAATGTACAGAATTCATTGCTTCTGAGACAGTCGGAACTTTTCAAACCGCTTAAAGAAAAGATCACAAAGACAATAGAGGAAGTTGCCAAGTCAATGAAGATAAATTTTGTATTTGACAAGGCAGACGGTTCTTTGCTTTATGGCGACAAAGAATTTGATATTACATTTAAAGTTTTAGACAAACTGAAGTAACAGCTTAATGACTAACAATTCCAGGGGTTCCGGCTCCGGCAAAAATTACTGCGTTGAAGGAAAAAGTACTGCCGGCGTTTCAATGCTGATTATTGCAGCAGCATTTATTTTCATGCTTTCAGCTGTTGATTCGTTCTCACAGACAAAAGTGGGTTACATTGATTCCAAACGTATCATAGAGTCCATGCAGGAATCCATAGATGCAAAGCAGCGGATGGATAATCTTGTTGGTCAATGGCAGGCAGAGCTGAAGACACTTCAGGACAGTCTCAAATCTATGAAAGATGACTACGACAAGAAGAAGCTTATTCTTACCGAACAGCTTAGGCAGCAAAAAGAAACTGAGATAAAGGAAATGGAAACAACTGTCAGCAATTTCAGGGTACAAAAATTCGGAGAAGGGGGAGAATATTTTACCAAGCAGACTGAATTTATGAAGCCTGTTTACGACAAGATTTTCAAAGCAATTGAGACAGTTGCAAAGGATGGAAATTATGATTATGTGTTTGACAGAAGCGGAGACATTCTGCTGCTCTATGTGAATGAGGCACATGACCTCACTGCAAAAGTTTCAAGAGCTATGGAAGGAACAAAATGAAACTATCCGAGCTTGCAGATATTGTTGAAGGTGATATAGAAGGAAATCATAATGCTGAAATAACCGGTGTCGGAAAGATCGAAACTGCCGGAAATTCCGAGATCACATTCATCTCCAATCCTCTCTATGAGAAATTTTTTGAGACAACAAATGCCGGCTGCGTAATTGTAAGCAGAGAGTTTGAACCTCATAAGAAGCGATCTGACTTATCCATAATGCGCGTTGATGATCCTTATGTTTCGTTCATCAAACTGCTTGAGATGTTTGAACGAAGTGATGATGACGAACTTATTGGCATTTCAGACTCTTCTGTAATCGGAGAAAATACTGAACTTGGAGAAGACATTTACATCGGTGAACTGGTCAACATTGGAAAGAATTGCCGAATAGGCAACGGCACTAAAATTATGAGCAACTGTTCGATTGACACCGGGACAAAGATTGGTGAATCCTGCCTTATATATCCTAACGTTACTGTTTACAAAGATTGCCGTATCGGCAACAATGTAATAGTGCATTCGGGAACAGTCATTGGCTCTGATGGATTTGGATTTGCGAAGAACCCCGATGGCACATATAAAAAGATACCTCAGACAGGAAATGTTGTCATAAAAGAATTTGTTGAGATTGGATCGAATACAAGTATAGACAGGGCAACCATTGGAAGCACTGTTATTGGGAAAGGTGTTAAGATAGACAACCAGGTTCAGATCGCTCATAATGTTGAGATAGGAGAAAACACCGTGATAGCTGCACAGGTTGGAATTGCCGGTTCTACCAAGATCGGACGAAGATGTATAATTGCGGGACAGGCCGGAATTGTAGGACATCTGACAATTTGTGATGATGTTATAATCGGTGCATCGGTTGGAGTTTCTAAATCAATTACTGAACCCGGAATTTATACCGGTTACAGAGCCAGACCTCACAAAGAAGATCTGCGGAGTGAGATCCGCATCAGAAATCTTGAAACAATGGAAAAGAGATTAAAAGAAATCGAAGCGCAAATACAAAAACCAAAGTAGACTATGCTGGAGAAACAGAGAACCCTCAGTGAACCGGTATCTATATCCGGAGTTGGACTTCATACAGGCAATAAGTCAAACATGACATTCAAGCCTGCGCCCGAGGATTACGGAATTAGATTTATCAGAATTGATCTCGAAGGGCATCCGGAAATTCCTGCCGATATTGACCATGTGATAGACATCTCACGCGGAACCACTATAGCAAAGGACGGCGCTGAAGTTCATACTGTAGAGCATGTCCTTGCAAGCATAGTTGGATGTGAAATTGACAATATTGCTGTTGAGCTTGATTCAAATGAACCTCCCGTAATGGATGGAAGCGCAATGCATTATGTTGAAGCATTGAAAAGAGCAGGTGCCGTAGATCAGGAAGCAAAACGTGACTATCTTGTGATAGAAGACCTGGTGCATTATCATGATGAAACGAATAATGTCGATATAGTCGGACTTCCGCTTAAAGATGATTTTCGCGTTTCGGTAATGATCGATTTCAATAATCCGGCACTCGGTGTTCAGCATACAGGACTGTTTGATCTTCAGAAAGAATTTGAAACTGAATTTGCTCCGTCAAGGACTTTCTGTTTTCTCAGTGAGATCGAACATCTGAGAAATCAGGGACTGATCAAAGGAGGAGATCTTGACAACGCAATTGTTATAGTTGATAAAGAAGCTACATCCGAAGAGCTCGAAGGCATAAAGAAAAAACTTGGCATTGAAGGCAGTATCATGCTGGGATCAACAGGTATCTTAAACAATCGTGAGCTTCGCTACAAGAACGAACCAGCAAGACATAAGCTACTGGATCTGATCGGAGACCTTGCTTTGATCGGCGCGCCTGTGAAAGGACAGATACTTGCTGCAAGACCCGGGCATAGATCGAATGTTGAATTTACAAAGATGCTAAGGAAACTATATCTGCAGCAGAAGATACAGACAAAGTTTCAGGTGATGAAATCCGAAAACTGTGTGTTTGATATTGAAGCAATCCTGGAGATCATGCCTCATCGTTATCCGTTTCTGCTAGTCGACAAAGTGATTGACATCGAAATCAACCATAGAATTGTAGGCATAAAAAATGTTACTTACAATGAGCCGTTCTTCAACGGACATTTTCCAAACAGAAGAGTAATGCCGGGAGTTTTGATAGTCGAGGCAATGGCTCAGTGTGGGTTTATACTACTTCTCAACACGATAGAGAATCCCGAAGAAAAGATGGCATACTTTGCAGCCATTGAGAAAGTGAAATTCAGAAAGCCGGTAGTTCCGGGAGATCAGTTGGTATTTGAGATGTTTCTCCTGTCTTATAAAAGAGGGATTTGCAAGATTGCCGGCAAGGCATATAAGAATTTTCTGGGCGGTGAACTCGCCTGTGAAGGCGAATTCATGGCCGCAGTTGTTGATCGTTGATTAAATTTTTTAGGCGTCCGTAAGTGCAACAATTCCCGGAAGTTCTTTGCCTTCAAGAAATTCCAGCGATGCTCCACCGCCCGTAGATACGTGAGTCAAACTCTTTTCTAATCCTGCTTTTGCTATTGCGCTCGCTGAATCACCGCCGCCGACAATTGTTACCGCTCCTTTTGACGTAGCCTCTGCAAGAGCTTTTGCGACTTCAAATGTTCCTGTAGCAAAAATGTCTATCTCAAATACTCCCATAGGTCCATTCCAGATTACAGTTCCTGATCTGAGAATTTCTTCTCTGTACTTATGAATAGTTCTCGGTCCAATGTCAACTCCGATCCATTCGTTAAAGTCAGGCGTAATCCTGTCTGATTGCATTTCCTTTGTCTCAGCCTCTGCATCAATCTTGTTTGCCATCAACACATCTTCGGGAAGTTCAAGCTTTGTGGTTGAGCCCTTTGCCTTCTCAATAATTTCCTTAGCAAGAGCAACTTTGTCTTCTTCAAGTATTGACTTTGCAATGTTATATCCCATTGCCTTGTAAAAAGTAAACATCATTCCTCCGCCGATCAGGATCGAATCAGCAACACCGATCAGGTTCTCAAGAACATCAATCTTTCCGGAAATCTTCGAACCTCCGATTATGGCAACCAATGGCCTCTTCGGATTCTTGATTGCTGCGCTGAGATATCTGAGTTCTTTTTCAATCAGAAATCCTGCCGCATTTTCCTTTATGAATTTTGTTACACCCTCTGTGGAAGCATGAGCCCTGTGAGCAGTTCCAAAAGCATCATTGACATACACATCACCAAGCTCAGCCAGCTTCTTTGAAAACTCCGGATCATTCTTCTCCTCTTCTTTGTAAAATCTTAGATTTTCAAGAAGAAGTATGTCCCCTTCTTTCATTTCATCTGCAACTGATTTATTGTCATCACTAAGACAGTCGTTTGAAAATAAGACCGGCTTGTCAAGAACATTGGAAAGATATTTGGCAACAGGTTCAAGACTATACTTTGGATTGACCTCTCCTTTCGGTCTTCCCAGATGGCTCATCAGAATGCATTTCCCACCGTTCGATGTTATTGCCTTTATCGTAGACAATGATTCCAGAATTCTTTTGTCATCAGTAATTACTCCTTCTGAATCTATTGGTACATTGAAGTCAACTCTTACCAGAACTTTTTTGCCTTTGATTTTTCCACCGTCAATAAGGTCCTGCAATGATAGTTTTCTCATCGTTCAATTTTGTTTTATGATTGAACACTAAAATAATCTTTTTGGATATTCTTTTTTACTTAAAACAAAAGCCCTCCGGCTTCTTCAACCGGAGGGCTTAATTTATAGCGGCCTAGCTTGAAATTACTTTACCAGCAACATCTTCTTTGTTTCTACAAAATTGCCTGATGACAATCTGTAGAAATATGCTCCACTCGGAAGATTTGCTGCGCTGAAGCCTACGATATAGCTTCCTGCACTCTTCACTTCGTTCAGAAGTACTGCTACTTCTTTTCCTGACATATCATATACCTTCAATGTCACTAAGCCTGTTTGTGGCAGTGAGAAGTTTATATTTGTTGTCGGGTTGAACGGATTCGGATAGTTCTGCTTCAGCAGGAATGATGATGGAACTTCGCTGCTTACTGTTGATACGCCTGTTGGCGTTCCCGTCATCTTTGCAATAACTCCTGCATTGCCTACTGCCCAGCCGCTCGGACAAGTGTTGCTGCCCGTGATAGCGAAATCAAGATCCTGGAACACTGCTGTGCCGGATACGAATGCATTCGTCCAGGTTGCTGCACCGTTGGTTGATCTGTAAACGGTATTACCGCTTCTGATCGACCACCAGTCTGATCCTGCGCCTTCCAGTCCGTTCATGTTGCCCGCTGTTCCCGGATTGGTCACTGCTGAATAACTGGTTCCGCCATTGGTTGACAGTACCATTGCATTTCCTGCTGCAAGACCTACGCTTGCTGTATTATAATGTACTGCATATGTGTTTACTGTTCCCGTGGTTGCGCCGCTTGTCCAGGTCAATCCAAGATCGGTTGATCTGTAAACCTTTGTTGCGTTTGTGCCGAACCACATATTGGTTCCAACTATATGGAGCGAATTGTTCCAGCCGGCTTCGGTTCCTACCTGTGTCGGCTCTGTTGCCATTCTTGCCCAGGTGTTGCCGCCGTCTGTGGTCTTTAGTATTGTCCACTTGCCGCCTACTGGATCACCTTCTGCATATCCTTCAGTTGCACTTACCATCTGAATTGCATTGATGAATCCGCCTGCAAGTGTATATACCTGTGTCCAGGTTGTGCCGCCGTTTGTGGTCTTGTAAATATTTGTTGCGCTAGGTGATGTTGTGCAAAGTGCATCGTTTGCGCTCCATGCATAAATATTGTAAACGTCACCGGTTATGCCTGTGCCTGTTGCTGCTGTCCAGGTTGTGCCGCCGTTGACAGTTCTTACTACCGTCGGACCTACACCGGCTGCCCAGCCGATCTGATCCGATACTGTTGATACTGTCAGAAACTGATTCGGTGTGCCGGATACCTGTGTTGCCCAGCTGTATGAACATGTTGTTGCTCCTCCGCCGCCTGTTGCAACTGTAAGATAGTCAACTCCCATATAGTCACTGTTAGCGCCGTTCGGACCGCCACTTACTACATTATATCTGATAGCAAATCTGGCGTTGGCGCCAGCTGATGCAGTGCGATAGCTTGCTCTTGTCCATGTTACAACGCTTGTCTTGAATCTTCCAAGTTCAACCCATGAAGTTGCTTCAGGTGTTGAATCTCCAACTGCAGAATACATGACTCTGACTGAATCAGGAAATGTGCTTGCGTCCGGTGACCTGCTCCAGAACGCAATAGTATCTCCTGAACCTACGTTGATCCTTGGAGTTACCAGCCAGCTGTCAATATTATTTGTACCTGTAACAACCTGATAGTTTGCTGCAACATATCCGGTTGCAGGACCTTCATAAGCTGAAAAAACAGTTGAGTTGCCCTGAAACCATGTGGCCGCAACACCTTGTGGGCCACCGCCTCTGTACCAAACTTTGTAGCCTCTTGCTTTGAGTCCTACTGTATCATTTACACCGTTGAAATCATCAAGATATGTCACAGCCTCATTTGATTGAGGGGAAATAGTGATTGGCGGAACTGATGAAGTTGTATTTGATTTGGAACCGGTTGGACCATCACCGCCCATGTTGAAGCCAAGAAGCACTCCAAGAGAGATGAATCCAAGAAACAAGAGAGCTGTAATTCTCGATTTCATTTAATTTACCTTTCTGATTAATGTTAATAAAAAATTAGGATCTGTTTTGGGATTACATTCACTGAATCAATAAAAACTCATTATTGCATCAGCGACGCTTATTGCTAGAATTAGTTTAAAATATTGTTTTGGATTTACATATTCAAGATTCGAAAGTGTGCAAAAAAAACCCTCCGGCTTCTTCAACCGGAGGGCTTCTTTGAACCTGTTTAACTTGAGATTACTTTACAAGCATCATCTTCTTTGTTTCTACAAAATTGCCTGATGACAATCTGTAGAAATATGCTCCACTCGGAAGATTTGCTGCGCTGAAGCCTACGATATAGCTTCCTGCACTCTTCACTTCGTTCAGAAGTACTGCTACTTCTTTTCCTGACATATCATATACCTTCAATGTCACTAAGCCTGTTTGTGGCAGTGAGAAGTTTATATTTGTTGTCGGGTTGAACGGATTCGGATAGTTCTGCTTCAGCAGGAATGATGATGGAACTTCGCTGCTTACTGTTGATACGCCTGTTGGCGTTCCCGTCATCTTTGCAATAACTCCTGCATTGCCTACTGCCCAGCCGCTCGGACAAGTGTTGCTGCCCGTGATAGCGAAATCAAGATCCTGGAACACTGCTGTGCCGGATACGAATGCATTCGTCCAGGTTGCTGCACCGTTGGTTGATCTGTAAACGGTATTACCGCTTCTGATCGACCACCAGTCTGATCCTGCGCCTTCCAGTCCGTTCATGTTGCCCGCTGTTCCCGGATTGGTCACTGCTGAATAACTGGTTCCGCCATTGGTTGACAGTACCATTGCATTTCCTGCTGCAAGACCTACGCTTGCTGTATTATAATGTACTGCATATGTGTTTACTGTTCCCGTGGTTGCGCCGCTTGTCCAGGTCAATCCAAGATCGGTTGATCTGTAAACCTTTGTTGCGTTTGTGCCGAACCACATATTGGTTCCAACTATATGGAGCGAATTGTTCCAGCCGGCTTCGGTTCCTACCTGTGTCGGCTCTGTTGCCATTCTTGCCCAGGTGTTGCCGCCGTCTGTGGTCTTTAGTATTGTCCACTTGCCGCCTACTGGATCACCTTCTGCATATCCTTCAGTTGCACTTACCATCTGAATTGCATTGATGAATCCGCCTGCAAGTGTATATACCTGTGTCCAGGTTGTGCCGCCGTTTGTGGTCTTGTAAATATTTGTTGCGCTAGGTGATGTTGTGCAAAGTGCATCGTTTGCGCTCCATGCATAAATATTGTAAACGTCACCGGTTATGCCTGTGCCTGTTGCTGCTGTCCAGGTTGTGCCGCCGTTGACAGTTCTTACTACCGTCGGACCTACACCGGCTGCCCAGCCGATCTGATCCGATACTGTTGATACTGTCAGAAACTGATTCGGTGTGCCGGATACCTGTGTTGACCAGCTGTATGCACATGTTGTTGCTCCGCCGCCAAGTGTCTTAAGTACATAACCGCATGTTGCCTGATTCTGATAATTGAGCAACAGCATCAGTTTATTGTCTTTGATAACTACTTCAGCACCGCCGGCAATACCTACGCTTGCTGCTGTGGTATTGAACAGATATGTCTTTACTGATAACCCTGTTCCAAGATAGATCTTGTCAAGCTGGTTCTGAAGGCCGCCTGTTACCTGGCTCCATACCCACAGGAATGCCGAGTCAGGGGATGATGTGCTGTCAAAGCCCATTCCATATTTTCCTGCGATCGTGCTTGTGATTGTTCTCTTTATTGCTCCGGTTGTATCTCGGCATACTATGTTATCGCCGAAGTTTGAACTCCAGAATCCTTTTCTGTTCGGATCCCATGCGATCGTTCTGTATGCTGCGCCGGTGTGTGTATATGATGCTATCCTTGTTCCCTGTGCATCCATCTTATACAGTGCTGTGCTGGCTGATCCGCCCCACAGATACTGAGTACCCGAGCCGTCAGGTGCTGATGTAAGATCTCTGATTGCACCTGTTCCGCCGTTGTAACCCGAGATCGAGTCTGCAAGTGTTCCGGGACCGCCGCCGGGACCGTCAGGATTATATCTGTACAATACTGCATTGTTCCATCTGTTGGCGTAATACTTTCCGTTGAAAAACATTGCACCTACCGTTCCGCCGTTGGGTCCGGGGATTGCGGAATAGTTCCAGTTGAACTGTGTTGCATAAGGAAATCCTACAGGTGGAATTGTGTCGAGCTGTAAGCTCAATGTTCTTCCTGTTTCTGTTAGTGACGGTGACATGTCGCTGTTTGGATCATTCTGTGTCGAGTAGCCGAATAGCAGGAATGATACTAATACGACAGGAAGCAGGTAAAGCGGTAATCTTGATTTCATTTCTGTCTCCTTTTGATTAATGAAGTAGGTTTGATTAAACTTTATTACATTTTTAAATTCATGTTAACTTATTCATAAAATCATGTATTGTCAATTTATAAATGCCTAAATCATCCATGGAATTTTCAAAAAAAAGAGCCCGGAAGTCAGACTCCCGGGCTTCAAAATAAAAACTGAAAAAGATTACTTTATTTCAGAAGGAACATTTTCTTTGTTTCAACAAAAGCTCCCGCCTGCAATCTGTAGAAGTAAACACCACTTGAAAGACTTGAGGCATTGAATTTAAAGTCATATGTGCCTGCAGTCTTCACTTCATTAATAAGAGTTGCGACTTCCCTTCCTGAGATGTCAAATACTTTCATTGTAACGAGTCCTGACTTCGGAATCGTGTAATTGATCGTAGTTGACGGGTTGAATGGATTTGGATAGTTTTGGCTGAGCTTATATCCATCGATAATACCTGCAGTGTTTGACACACCTGTTGGAGGACCGTAGTCAATTGAAATCGACCATGATCTGATACTGCCGGTATCGCCTGCAGCGTTATCACTAACCCTTAAAATATAAGCTCCGTTTGGATCAGTATTATTGAAAATACCAAGCGGTGATTTTGGTGTGAAATTGCCTGCAGAATTTGCAGGAAGTCCTGTGCCGCATGTTGCTGGCGTCATATTCTGAACGGAAATTACACCTGTTGTGTCTATCAGCCTGGTTCCTATAAAATTATCACAACTATTTCCAAAGCCTGATCCGGTCCAGCCAACTCTGCTAATAATGGTATCAACAGTAGTTGTCTTCGAAACCCAGAATCTCAAATCTCCAATCCATGAATGAAGAACTGAATCCATCTTTATAGTGATCTTGTTAATTACATTACCGGCAGGAATTCCTGAGATGTTTATTGTGTCAATTGCCGGATTTGTATTGGTTCCATTTTCAGGAATGACAGTAGTCTTCGTTTTCTTGATTGTAACATTACCCGGAGTCGGCCCGCCGCCAAGTGTCTTAAGTACATAACCGCATGTAGCCTGGTTCTGATAATTGAGCAGCAGCATCAGTTTATTGTCTTTGATAACTACTTCAGCACCACCGGCAATACCTACGCTAGCTGCTGTTGTGTTGAACAGATATGTCTTTACTGATAATCCTGTTCCAAGATAGATCTTGTCAAGCTGGTTCTGAAGACCGCCTGTTACCTGGCTCCATACCCATAGGAATGCTGAGTCAGGGGATGATGTGCTGTCAAAGCCCATTCCGTATTTTCCTGCGATCGTGTTTGTGATTGTTCTCTTTATTGCTCCGGTTGTATCACGGCATACTAAGTTGTCGCCGAAGTTTGAACTCCAGAATCCTTTTCTGTTCGGATCCCATGCGATCGTTCTGTATGCTGCGCCGGTGTGTGTATATGATGCTATCCTTGTTCCCTGTGCATCCATCTTATACAGTGCTGTGCTGGCTGATCCGCCCCACAGATACTGAGTACCCGAGCCGTCAGGTGCTGATGTAAGATCTCTGATTGCACCTGTTCCGCCGTTGTAACCCGAGATCGAGTCTGCAAGTGTTCCGGGACCGCCGCCGGGACCGTCAGGATTATATCTGTACAATACTGCATTGTTCCATCTGTTGGCGTAATACTTTCCGTTGAAAAACATTGCACCTACCGTTCCGCCGTTGGGTCCGGGGATTGCGGAATAGTTCCAGTTGAACTGTGTTGCATAAGGAAATCCTACAGGTGGAATTGTGTCGAGCTGTAAGCTCAATGTTCTTCCTGTTTCTGTTAGTGACGGTGACATGTCGCTGTTTGGATCATTCTGTGTCGAGTATCCGAATAACAGGAATGATACTAACGCCACAGGTAGTACATAAAGCAATAGCTTTGATTTCATTTTGTCTCCTTTTGATTTATTAAATGATTATTAAAAATTCTTAAAACTTTGGATGCTTACAATTTGTGGTCAAGTTATTTATAAAAATGTCTATTGTCAAGAAACAAAACCTTTGAATAAAAAATCAACACAAAGCTCATTGTATACAATCCTTGCCGCACTCAATGCATCCACTTAAATAGTTCTGTGGATAAGCAAAAGATCTTAAGTCAAAGTCATCAAGATTACTTAAAGCTTCACTGCTAACCTAAGCTCAGCGTAAGAGTGGGATAATTTCGCAACTATGATTTTTGTAAATTGAAACTGTAACATCAATAATCTATTTTGATAAACATTAAATACAAGCAACAATTCACTTGACAAAATTTCTCTTTTTATTTTCGATCCTAACAGCTTTACTGATCTCCTCCTGCGGTAAAAAAGAAGAACCGCAAGTCTATGTGCCTCCGGGTCAGGAGACGAAAAAAGATCCGGAACAGGAACGTTTGGAGCGTGAAGAATTTGAACGCCTGAAAAGACTTGAGACCGGAGATACTGTATCTCAAAAAGACACAGCTTCCTTTGGAATTGATACGACAACTGCAAGGGATACTTCATTGGCTTCCTCAGAAAAAAAACCGGAGAAGAAAAATCTGGTTCAGAAAGAGAAGGAACTTAACAAAAGACTCGATAATCCAAAAGTTGCCATAAATGATTATCTCGAGTTTCTTCAAAGGGGAACTTCAGACAACGGAAGTTTTGAACAGAACATGAAGAAGGCAAATGATCAATGGGAAAAAGGCAATATCGAAAGGTTCAAGCGCAATTATAAAGATACAAAGAAGATCATAGTTGTAGAAGAGCCGAAAGTAATTTCGCAAAAGGATAACAGCGCGGTTGTAGATGTTAAGATCAAAAAAGTCGATGTCAAAGAAGGCAAAGATGTTGAAACAACAATGACCGTCAGATACATTCTTGCAGCCGACAGCAAAGGCAAATGGAAAATCAAAGAAAACAAAGTAACTTCAAAATAAATGATAAACATAAATGAGCATACTTGTAAATAAAAAATCAAAAGTTGTAGTTCAGGGGATCACAGGATCTGAAGGTTCTTTTCACACATCGCAAATGATTGAATACGGAACAAATGTTGTTGCAGGAGTTACTCCCGGAAAAGGCGGAACGAAATTCGACAAGAAAATTCCCGTGTTCAATACTGTTAAGGAAGCCGTCAAAATTAAAGGTGCTGATACTTCCGTAATATTTGTACCCGCATCATTTGCTGCTGATGCGATAATTGAAGCTGCTGATGCAGGCATCAAGGTAATAGTCTGCATCACAGAGGGAATTCCAACTAAGGACATGATCAGAGCTTATGAATTCGTTAAGAACAAAAGCACCGAAGAGAATCCGGTAAGATTCATCGGTCCAAACTGTCCCGGAATAATTACTCCGGGTGAATGCAAAATCGGCATCATGCCGGGATTCATACACATGAAAGGAAACGTCGGTGTAATTTCAAGAAGCGGAACACTGACTTACGAAGCTGTATGGCAATTGTCCAATCTCGGAATCGGCCAGTCCACCTGCATTGGAATCGGCGGAGACCCTGTGATCGGAACAAGATTCATCGATGCAGTTAAGCTGTTCAATGAAGACAAAGACACCAAAGCCATTCTGATGATCGGCGAGATCGGCGGAAATGCAGAAGAAGAAGCCGCTCAGTTCATAAAGAAGAATGTGAAGAAACCTGTAATAGGATTCATTGCAGGTAAGACTGCTCCCCCGGGAAGAAGAATGGGCCATGCCGGCGCAATAATCTCAGGAGGGAAAGGAACTGCTGCAGAGAAGTTGAAAGTAATGAAGTCTTGCGGTATTCATATCGTTGATTCGCCTTCAGATATCGGGAGAAAGGTTGCTGAAGCTATGAAGATAAAGATTTCGGCACCGGCAAAGAAAAAAA
>CALEVL010000202.1 GCA_937924675.1 uncultured Ignavibacteria bacterium
GAAATAAGAAAGCACTGAATACCTGCCGCCAATGTCAGAAGGATTTGTAAAAACTTTTCGAAATCCCTTTTCATTGGCAAGTTCCTGTAGCTTCGTATCCTTATCTGTGATTGCAACAAACTGCCGGCCGGCATCTTTCGGATTGACGGCACTTACTTTCTCAAAAAAGAACCTGAACAAGGAATCAACTTCAATGGTGGAGCCTGACTTGCTTGAAACTATAAAAATGGTTTTGGTAATATCAATTGAATCAACGACTCTTTGAATGGAGTTTGGATCAGTTGTGTCTATCACCAGCAGTTTCAGGTATCCCTCTGCAGTGCCAAACACATTGCTAAGCACTTCGGGACCCATACTGCTGCCACCCATACCCAACAGTACTGCTGTTGTATAACCATCAGCAATTACTTCTTTTGTGAATTCATTTATGTCGTAAACATTGTTCGTCATTGTATATGGAAGTGAAAGCCATCCCAACCTGTTGCCAATTGACTCTGCATGCTTTTCGTTCTTCTTCCATACAGTCGGGTCCTTTTCCCAAATGCGTTTTATCACTTCCTTCTTTTCAAACTTGCTCAGCGCCTTCGTTACTTTGCTTCTGATCTTTCCGAGTTTGAGGTCTTTGCTTTTTAGCTTCATCTGTGAATCCTTTTCGTTTAAGATTTTTCCTTCATTTCAATAGTTGTTCTGCGGTTGTTAGAATATTTTCAACCGTGATACCGTATTCCTTCATCAGCACTTCTCCCGGCGCAGATTTGCCGTATGTATCAATTCCTATCTTAGCTCCTGAATCCGTTACGTATTTGTCCCAACCCAAAGTTGAGCCGGCTTCAATCGAGATTCTTCTTCTGACCTCTGCGGGAAGTACTGATTCCCTGTATTCTTTATCTTGCGCTTCAAACAATTCCTGCGAAGCCATATTTACAACTCTTGCTTTGACATTCTTCTCTTTGAGCAACTTTGCAGCTTTAAGTGCAAGGTGAACTTCAGAGCCGGAAGCGATCAATATCAGATCCGGAGTTTCATCACCTCCATAGATAATATATGCACCTTTACAGATCTCCGAAGCTGGCGGCATTTCGCTTCTGTCAAACACAGGAAGTTTTTGCCGTGTCAATACAATTGCAACAGGACCTGTCTTATGTTCAATCGCAACACGCCATGCCTGTGCCGTTTCATTTGCATCGGCTGGTCTCAGCACAACAAGATTTGGAATAGCTCTGAGAGATGCAAGCTGTTCAATAGGCTGATGCGTTGTACCGTCTTCTCCAAGTGCGATCGAATCATGAGTGAATACATAAATGGGTCTGATACCCATAATTGCTGCGAGACGAATAGCAGGGCGCATATAATCAGAGAAGATCAGAAACGTTGCGCCGTAAGTGATCATAGGAATTGTAAGCGTGATGCCGTTGAGAATTGCTCCCATTGCATGTTCTCTTACACCAAAGTGAAGATTTCTTCCCGAATAATTTCCCGACTGAAAAGATGTATATGAATCAAGATTAGTATTATTGGAAGGAGAAAGATCTGCCGATCCGCCGATCATAAATGGAAATGCAGGAGCAATTGCATTCAGAGTTTTTCCGGAAGCTTGCCTGGTTGCAACGCCGCTTTCCGAAGGAGGAAAATCAGGCAGCAGTTCACTCCAATCAACAACGGAATCACCTTTGCAGAATTTAACATACTGTTCAGATTCCTGCGGATACACATTACAATATTTTTCAAACTGACTCTTCCACTTTTCATTCTCGGATGAACCTTGACTTCCTCTCTCCCGAAAATGTGTCAGCACTTCATCATCAATATGGAAACTCTTTTCAGGATCAAATCCGAGATTGATCTTTGTAAGCCGCAGTTCTTCCGCACCAAGCGGTGATCCGTGTGATGATTCAGAATTAACTTTGTTGGGACTGCCGAAGCCGATGTGTGTTCTCACTTTTATAAGCGACGGCTTATCTTTGATTAACTTTGCCTTCTCAATTGCTTTTGAAATTGAATCAACATCATTCCCGTCATCAACCGTCTGTACATCCCATCCGAATGCAGAAAATCTCTCCGCAACATTTTCCGTGAAAGCAATCTCCGTATCACCTTCTATAGAGATGTGATTGTCATCATAAAGATAAATAAGATTGCCGAGTTTGAGATGTCCCGCCAGCGAAGCCGCTTCGGAAGAAATTCCTTCCATCAGGTCACCGTCGCTTACGATTGCATAGATGTGATAATCTAATATTGGAAACTCCGGCTTGTCCATTGTTGAGGAAAGATACTTCTGAGCAATTGCCATACCGACTCCGTTTGCAAAGCCCTGTCCAAGCGGACCGGTTGTAGTTTCAACGCCGGGAGTAAGATGATATTCAGGATGTCCGGGAGTCTTACTGTCGAGCTGACGGAAATTCTTGAGATCATCCATACTCAGATCGTAACCGGTAAGATACAGAAGGCTGTAAAGAAGCATGCTTCCGTGGCCTGCCGAAAGAACGAATCTGTCACGTGCAGGCCAATGCGGATCTTTCGGGTCAAACCGCAAATGGTTCATCCACAATGCATAAGCCATTGCAGCAGAGCCCATGGGCATTCCCGGATGTCCGGAATCCGCCTGCTGAACAGCATCAGCAGATAGAATGCGGATGGTGTTGATACATTTATTATCGAGATTAGTCATAAAGTTTGTGAAAATACGTAAATATGGATTATAATTTCAGTATGAATTTTACGGCAG
>CALEVL010000203.1 GCA_937924675.1 uncultured Ignavibacteria bacterium
AGATTTAGTTTCTGTGAAGAAGTTTGTTGTGCTGAAGTGATTAATCACAATTTAAGAATTCAGAAACGGGAGACAATGAACTGAACGAGCCATCAAAACTATTTTGAATGCCGGATCAATCTTGAAGCAGGATATGATCTTACAAGTTCTCCAAAAAAATTCCAACATCATTCAGCTTTCAGAAACATTTCGGTGATGCATTCGGCGAATTGGTATGACTTCATGCTTTTACTGCTTTCAGTGAAAACAACAGCGGAATATTTTCATCTCTTCTGTAGTATCCGTCTTCACCTCTTCTCATTCCGGGGAACTGCTCCCATACTGTGAATGCATGCTCGTGGAAAAATTCGATCTTCAATCCTGCATTGATAAGTGCCATGAATATATCTGACAGACTGTGCGCCCATTCATATGTAATGTTGTTAATCGTCTTTGCATCTCTGTCTGCATAAGTTCCTTCGGCTTCAAATTTCACGGGCTCACTCTGTTCAAAATACGGATACTTAACATTGAGCTGCTCTGTGACTCCCGTATTTTCGAACATCATAGACACCGGATGACACTCTGCAATGTAGAAAAAGCCATCGTCCTTCAGATACCGGCTAACGATCTTTCCCCATGTTTCAATATCAGGCAGCCAGAGAAGAACACCGTAAGAAGTATAAACAATATCAAACTTCTCATCAAGTTTTTCATGAAGAGCATAAACATCCGAATGAATGAATCGTGCTTTCATTCCGAGTTCATCGCGAAGCTGTTCTGCAGCCTTGATAGCTTCTTCCGAAAAGTCCACTCCCGTCACTTGTGCCCCCAGCATTTCGAGAGACAATGTGTCCATTCCAAAGTGACACTGAAGGTGCAGGACCTTCTTTCCGGAGATATCTCCGAGTTCGGAAAGTTCAAGCGAATGAAGCTTGTTCTTCCCACTCTTGAAAGCATCAAGCCCGTAGAGATCTGTCTTCATGTGAATTGATACCCTCTCGTTCCAGTTGGCTTTGTTTGCTTCAAGAAATTCTTTGTTATCCATTTTCTTATTTGTTGTTTTTCGAAAACACATCCTTGTTGTACTTCGCAAAGACTTACTCCCGTGCTCTTCAGGGACTCCACCAAGTGGCAGGCTGACGCAACAGGTGTAACAAAGCTGGTGACAATTCAGTAGATCGCTCTTAGTCCGCGTCAGAATCTCCTTTGCTCTTTATTGTGGCATCAGGTCTTCCCTGCCTGCAGCAGGCCCGCCTGCCGAGAGTGTACTTGTTTAACCGACTGTGGGCAGGCAGGCGTCCTGACGCAAATAGTTAACATGTGTCGGGATGGAAGTCCCGACACCACAAGAAACATGTCATGCTTCGACAAGCTCAGCATGACGTACGTTCACCACACCAGCAACAAGAATACTCAACCCTCATCTCTCCAAATCCCTCCGTGCATTTCTTCTCTTAAAAAACTTTTCTATCTCAACGGCAACAAACACTATTGAAGATACTCCTACAGCTATGCCGAGCTCGGCTAATGATAATGGTTGAGTCTTGAAAAAGGTGTTGAAAAGAGGAACATAAATAGTAAGCAGTTGCAGCAATACCGTTAACCCTGCGGCAAATAAAAGCGGAACGTTTGATAAGAGTCCTGCCTTGAATAGTGATTCATTGCCTGTCCTGATAGCAAGCAGGTGCGCTATCTGACAAAAACAAAGTACAGTGAATACCATTGTCTGCCAATGTGTATTTGATTCTCCGAAATAAACTGCCTGGGTTCCGATACAAAGAAATCCTATCAGGAGTCCGACCCAGATTATATGAAATGCCATGCCATCAGAGAAAATATTGTCTTTCGGATTCCGCGGTTTCCTCAGCATGATATCCTTCTCCGCCGGCTCGGATGCAAGGGCAAGTCCCGGCAATCCGTCTGTTACAAGATTCACCCATAGAATATGAATCGGCAGCAGAGGAATCGGCAATCCGAAAAACGGAGCAAGGAACATAGTCCAGATCTCTCCGCTGTTTCCGGTCATTACATACTTGATGAACTTGAGAATGTTGTCATACACTCTTCTTCCGCTTCCGACAGCATTCACAATTGTCGCAAAGTTGTCATCAAGAAGTATCATGTCTGATGCTTCTTTTGCTACCTCGGTTCCGCTGATTCCCATTGCTACCCCAATGTCTGCATTCTTCAAAGCAGGAGCATCGTTCACGCCGTCGCCGGTCATTGCCACAAACTGTCCCATATCCTGAAGCGCTGTTACTATCTTCAGCTTCTGCTCGGGACTCACTCTCGCATAAACTCTTGTCTCAAGCACATGCTTTTCAAATTCTGCCTGATCAAACTGTTCCAGGTCATTTCCCGTAAGTACTTTGTCTCTGCTGCTATTAATTATTCCGATCTGCTTAGCAATTGCTTCTGCTGTTGCAGGATGATCGCCCGTGATCATTACCGGAATTATTCCTGCAGCTTTGCATTTCCTTACAGCTTCTGTAACTTCTTCTCTTGCCGGATCGATCATTCCTGCATATCCGAGAAAGATCAACTCAGATTCAAGGTCTTCCACTCCCAGGTCTTCTGAGTATTCATCCATGACTCTTGCTGCAAATCCAAGAACCCTCAGTCCGCTGCCTGACATTATCTCGATCTCTCTTCTCCACAGTTCAACCGAGATCGCCTGTTCAACACTAATATCACCGAGTATAATCTCTGCCGCGCCTTTTGTAATGCTGATGAATTTTCCATCCGCTTTGTGCACAGTTGTCATCCTCTTTCTCTGTGAATCGAAAGAAAGTTCTGCAATTCTTGGAAGTCTCTCTTCACACTTTGCACGGAGGAATCCATTTTTAGCAGAATATTCTGCAAGCGCAATCTCGGTTGAATCTCCCAGCAGAATACCATCGTTTGAATATGACGTGTCATTATTAAGCGACATGCAGGCATACAATAGATCTCTCCCTTTGTAGGAAGCTATTTCCAATCCGTGCTCAATACTTTCTAATTCCATCACCTCCATCTTGTTCTTTGTGAGAGTGCCCGTCTTATCAGTGCAGATATAAGTCACGGATCCAAGAGTTTCAACAGCCGGCAGCTTTCTGATCAACGCATTCTGTTTTACCATTCTTTTTGCGCCTATGGCAAGTGCAATGGTAACTACCGCAGGCAATGCCTCGGGAATGGCGGCAACAGCAAGTGAGATTGCGGTTAGAAGTAAGTTTAAAACTTCTTCGCCGCGGAGCAAACCCAGAAGAAAGATTATCCCGCATATGAAAAAAATCACAATTGACAATCTCTTCCCGAAATCAGCGAGCCGTTTCTGAAGCGGTGTCATTGTTCCTTCACCCTGAATCATTCTTGCAATGAGTCCGAGCTCGGTATTCATTCCGGTTGCAACTACATATCCGCTTCCTCTTCCATTGGTAACATGAGTTCCCTTGTATGCCATGTTGGTCCTGTCGCCAATCACATAACTGCCCTCGGGAAGCAAAGATGTCGTCTTCAATATATTGTTTGATTCGCCGGTAAGAGTGGATTCGTCTATTTTCAGATTGACTGCATCGCTGAGACGAATGTCTGCGGGAATGACATTGCCGGCCTCAAGAAGCACAAGGTCTCCCGGAACAATTTCGGATGATTCGATCTCATACATCTTCCCTTCGCGCAAAACTCTTGCCAAAGTTGCAGACATTTTCTTCAGGGCTTCGATCGCCTTTTCAGCTCTGTATTCCTGAATGAAACCGACAGCAGTATTCAGCACAACTATTGCGAGTATGATTATAGTATCAGTTATATCCCCAATAAATCCGGAAATAACAGAAGCTATTATCAGGACAATTACCATAAAGTCTGTCAGCTGTTGCAGGAGTATTTTCAGAGGGGTCTTCCGCTTTGCTTCTTCAACTTCATTTTTCCCATACTCTTCCGTCCTCTTCCTTACTGCTGATAATGAAATTCCTTGAAGCCCTGTGTCCAGTAATCGGGAGGTTTCTTCTGAGGATAAGAGGTGCCAGTTCATCGGTGAGATGTGAATTGAAATTCCTTTTTGCTATTATTTTTCATCTGGAATTTTCGATGGTATAAAGTCCGTTTTGCAGAATGTCTTGCGTGCGGGCATACTGCATCGGATTTGCTTGGTTACATTACAAGTGAATTGTATCTATTGCTTGGCGGTGGTACAGGTACTGACTCCGATGATCTTGTATAGTCCGCAATAACCGATCAGACTCGTGGCAATAAACATGATTGCCAGCACCAGAAGAATAATTCCTACTATTCCTGTAACGGTACCTGTAAAATAGAGGTATAAAAATATTGCAGAAACTAAGAGTCTGATGACTCTGTCAGCGGTTCCCATGTTCTTTTTCATCTTGATATATTTTAGTTGGAAAATTTGATTACCATTTAGACACAAAACGAACCTGCACATTTATCAATGCGCCTCCTGAAATCTCAAAGTTACAGATTATCTCTTACTTCTTTGTTACTCCTTCTTGTTGTTTGCTGCACAAGATCCCCTTCTGCACAGGAATACATTTAAATGTTCCGTAACTGCAGAACACACAACAATCCTTTTCCAAAGGACGCAACAGATTACCGCAACCGAGACAGGTGTAATACCAAAGACATGAATTTTCAGGTATGTCTTCCTGATGTGTGAATCCGCATTCGGGGCAGCGGATCGTTGAAACTGTTACAATTTCCATTTCGCATTTCCTTTACCTAAAGAAACTTACTAAACTATGGTCAAGCTGTAAATGTATTAATTAAGTATCTCTATCTCCTTTGCGCCTTCATGTCTCCGCAGTGTCTCCCGGTGATTTTCCGGGGACGCTGCGGGAGTGGATTTCTCGTCCTAGCTGAGTCTCCCGCTTAGAGCAAGCTTACAATATTCGTATCTTTGCAGAGGGGACTCAGCGTGATAAGGAAGGAACTAACGAGAAATTTGAAAACGGTACAATGAAACTCCGTTTCATGCCTTTTCTCTCGGCGAATCATTTCAGTGGATTCTTCGCTGCCTGCCC
>CALEVL010000204.1 GCA_937924675.1 uncultured Ignavibacteria bacterium
GCAATTCGAGATCTCAAAATCTGATGAAGAATGGAAAAGTATGCTGACTCCCTTTCAGTTTAAGGTCACACGAAGAAAAGCTACAGAGCTTCCTTATGAGAACGAGTATTTTGATGAAAAGAAGCCGGGAGAATACAACTGTATCTGTTGCGGCAACAAGCTGTTCACATCAAACGAAAAGTATGATTCAGATACGGGTTGGCCAAGCTTCTTCAAACCTTACGATGAAAACAATATCATCAAAGATCTGGATATATCTCTATTCATGATTGTTACTGAAGTAATGTGCAGCAAATGCGGAGCACACCTCGGACATGTCTTCGATGACGGACCCGAGCCGACAGGATTAAGATATTGCATTAACTCTGCTTCACTGAAGTTCATTGAAGAAAAGTGATACAAAAGAAAATTGCGGCTCAATAAGCTGTCAATGAAACAAACCTGTCGATGCCGATTCTTGCAAGCCCGACCTGACCTTTCTTTGGACCGCCGTTGTATGGAAGCGGCTCTGCTCCGTTAGTGTAATGCTTGAAATTGAACCCGTTATAGTAGAAGTAATATTCTTCGCCAACAGCTACCGGAACACCAATAGTTAATACCATCTGATCATCCCAGCTACCAAGCTCACCGTATTTCACAATTGGTGTCAAATTACCGCATCTTGTAAAATTTATACCGTCTCTTGAAAACAGAAGTGCAATATTAATTGTATTATCTGTTCTTCCGGGATTGACAGGGTTTTCTTCAAGAGATGTGTTTAGTTTCAGCACACTGGTAAAACCCCAATACACACTGTCTTTGAACAGCACAGTCATGTTATAAAACTGAGTGCCTTTGATATCGTAAGTTTCAGGCTTAAGAACCGTTCCCGTGTATGTCCAGTTAATCCAGTCGGGACTTGTATATCTTCCGACTTTCCTTATTCCAAGTGAATCTCTGAAATAACCAAGATATTTTCCAAGCAACGGATTCCATCCGCAGGAAGAAAGATCTTCACCGCTATAGCGCACAGGATTTCCTGAATAAGGGATCCATACAATACCATCCGAGGAGAATGATACATTCAGTCTGCTGTCAGCGCTTGTGGGGTGAGTATTATAGACAGATTTGAATCGTCTTGAAGAATCCGATTGATTATATGCTGAGTCATCTACAACAGTATATAGTCCTCCGGGATAAGGAGAATCAGAGAGTATATTATTTTGCACACTGCCGTTGAATTTAAAGAGTTCAACATTTGGCCTTGTCCAGTTTATGCCGTCAACCGATTCGTAATATACCGGCACTCTTCCGTAACTGTTTACGCACCTTAGCCAAGTCTTATATACCATTCTGTCCTGTTCGATGCTTTTTGAATAGCCGATGTTGCTGTAAGTAGTAATGATGTGAGTTCCTTCCCATGGAGCCGTTGGAGCTATAACAGGTTCTGAATTTTTTACCGCCTTGTGCATTATTCTCACTATGTTTTGACTGCTTCTGAAAAGCAAAGTGTCGGCAAAAAATTGTTTTAATGTACCCGCTTTGAATCCTTGGACACCATTGTCTATCGGCGCAACCTGATTCCTGAATTGCACAGTAAACAGATCAGCATCAGAAATCCTTATCTTCAGAAACATTGGTGAGTTTACGAAATCCGAAAGATCCGAACCTGATGTCCATGACACCAAAGCATTTGTCTGATCACCGGTCAACTGCGGGCAATCTTCAAAGGAATATCCTTGAATAGCTGTACCGGATGAATTCTGCAATTCGAATTGAAGAAAACCTCCGGGCCGGGTTAGAAAATTCACATGCAGGTTTCTTCCCGTAAAAGTAAAGAGATCGGAACTTATCTCAGATGGAGCTGCAGCAGAAGGACTTCTGCCAAGCTTGTTCATCAGTCGCATTACAGCATTGTAATGAACTGTGAACTGTTCAGGAGTAAAACTCTTACCGATCGAATATCCCCCGAGACGCATAGTCATATATTGGCTCATGCTTCCGCTGTTATTAAAAGCACCGACAGTAATTCCTGTGTTGGGTTTGTAATTTGCGGCATAGTTCTGAACAGTGCTTACCAGATTGTCTCTAAAATACAGATCATTGAGTTGTATATTGAGTCTTTGCGCCATTATATAGCCTGATGAAGATGGAATGCTGACAGGGCTTTCAGATGTACTGTTGATGCAAAGATATGATTTGCCATTTGTATATCTCGGATACATATAGAATCCCACTCCGTCAAATCTGCATCCTGTTCTGCCCGTTTCAACACCATTGGTCATGCCGAAGATCATGAATCTTGCATCATTCAATGAGATTGCATCTGTTTGATAAGGAGTTAATCCGGTTTCAACATATCTGTTTACACCGTTCCCTTTGAGACCGCTTAGAGATCCGGTTTCATTATAATCAAATGAAGAATAATTCCTGTTGATGTCTTTCTGTGAGCCGATAAAACTTCCCGGTCCTGAGTAATTTCTGAAGATTGGCACAAAGGCAGCTTCAAAACTGCCGCAATACCAGTTCTCTCTCAAGAGAAGATCTCTGATACTGGTTGTCTGGAACTTCAGCCCTTTCACTTCTTTAATGTAATCATCAACAGCAATGACGACACTGTCCGAAACAGAGCCACCGGCTGAATCAACTCTTAACAACCAGTTGACAGTTTCCGTATCAAGAGTCTCCATTGATATTTGAGAAAGTGAACTCCGCGAAATAAAGGATACGAAAAATAATACAGATATTGGAAGAAGGATGAAGCTGAGTGAAAGGCGATGTAGCTTTATATTAATCCCCATAGTTTTTTATAAATGTTTCAAATTATATGGGGCGTAATAATTATGAGTAAGTTCTATCACATATTCAAGTCATTATATGGTTTGAAAGTAGAATATTCCCCATTGCGGTCCAAAACGTTTTTGCATTTCGAAAATTCTTTCGAAATCAAGTAGTAATGTTAGAAAAAATTCGATTCGGAAAAACAACCCGCCTTCGTATAATTGCCTCCGGAATTAATCAACATTTTGAAAGGTTTGCCGTAACAAGGCATTGGAAGTGATGTTATTCATTGATAACTTACATGTCTTTAACTAAGTTGATATCAACAAAAGTAATAGTGAAATTCTCCCATATATGTCGAATCTGACGGCTTCAGCCGAAATTTACAGATCATTTGAGCAAAAGCTTAGCAAAGCAAACCGGAAAGAACTCTTCTTTTACTTTGCAAAGTATATGCTCTACGCACTGACAGTAATAGCAGTTCTGCTGTTGATCGCTTTATCATCTGAAGCAATATTTCATTTCACCACTTCAGTCAGGAAATTTATTTACTGGTCATTTCTTTCCATTTCAGTTACAACCGTAATTTACCTGACTGTATCATATTTATTCAGGATCACAGGATTGACAGGAAAGTTTGATGCAGTTGATTACGCCAGCAAGATTGGCAGCAAGATCTCAGCTATAAAGGACCACCTTTCAAACTCACTTTCGTTGTTCAGACAATACAACACCAATTCCGGTTCGACTTTGTTTTCATCTGAGCTTATTGATGCGGAAATGAAACGTATGAATGAAGAAACTGCCGGCTTGGATTTTGGTTCAGCAATAGACATGTCCAAACTAAGGAAACCCCTTCTTTATCTTGCCAACGCATTGTTGTTGATCATTCTTTCATTTGCCATTTTCGGAACGAGCTTATCTCAGGCAGCAAACCGGCTGGTGAATTATAATTACGGTTTTCTTGATGACCTTGGTGTTTCATTTACCGTAACTCCCGGAAATATTGAAATAGCAAAGGGCGAAGATGTTGACTTGAAGGCATACATGAATTCATTGAACTCAGAATTCAAGGCAGAAGAAATTTACCTGCACACAAAGCAAGTCGGCATAGCGGAGAATATTGTCAAACTGAAATCGAATACCGACGGAAGCTTTTTGCACAAGCTCGAAGATGTTGATGTTAAGACAATGTACTTCTTTGAATATGAAGGCGTCCGTTCTGATGAGTACAATATTCTCGTAGCAGATTATCCTGCGGTAAAGAGTTTTACAGTTACCGTCAAACCGCCCGCCTTCACAGGCATTCCTGAGAAATTCCAGGAAAACGAAGGAGACATTTTTTGTCCTCAGGGAAGCGAACTCGTTTTCAATCTGAAGGCGAACAAGTCACTAACTTCCGCAGGCATTACATTGGCCGGCAGGCAAATTCCGTTCAGCACTTCCGGAGAAGATGCTTCCGGCTCAATCACGGCAAGCGAATCAGGCGAGTATATGTTCTACCTAAAAGATGACGAAGGAAGAGACGGGAAGAACTACAGGAAGTATGTACTTAAGATTCTCAAAGATGAAGATCCTTCAATAATGATCATCGAGCCTGCGCAGGCAAATTATGAAATGAATATGGAGAAGGAACTTCTTGTCAGATCAAGGATAACAGATGATTATGGGTTTTCATCGCTTACAATTAATTACAGAAAAGTCAGGGGCAATGAAGGAAACTCGGCATCAGCACAGTTTACAACGGTCAGGATCCCACTAAAGAATCTGGATGCAACTTCGGTTGAAGTTCCTTATATATGGAATATTTCCTCTCTCGGAATGAGAAGCGGTGACAAGACTGAATATTTTCTTGAAGTGACAGATAATGCAGGAAAGTCAACACGCTCAGAGATTAGAACTTTATTTTATAAATCCTCCGAAGAAGCATTTAGGAAGAATAAGGAAGAAGCCAGGGAATTGAAGAATGAGCTTCAATCTGTTTATGACGAAGCGATGGATCTTCAGAAAGAGATTGAGGAAATGAAAAAGCAGATCCAGCGTAACGAGGAGCTTGGTCTCAACGAAGAGAAGAAAAAGGAATTTGAGAAGAAGCTGGATAATTTCCAGAAGAACCTTCAGTCAACTCAGAACAAGCTCGACCAGAATATGGAAGACATGCAGAAGAATAACATGCTTGATGAGAAAACTTTGGAACAGTATATGGAACTGCAGAAGATGTTCAACAAGATCAACACGCCTGAACTTCAGAAGATGCTTGAGAAAATGCGCGAGGCATTGAAGAAGCAGAATCCGGAAGAGCTTAAGGAAGCAATGAAGAATTTTAAGTTTGATGAAGAGGCATTCAAGAAATATATGGAAAAGGCAATGGAGCTCATGAAGAAGATTGAGAATATGCAGAAGTTTGGCGAACTCACACAGAAGCTGGATGAAATTACAAAGAAACAGGAAGATCTGAAGAAGGAAACCGAATCTGCCGACAAGAACAATCCGGAGAAGATGAAAGACCTTTCTTCCGAACAAATGCTAATAAAGGATCAGACGAAGGAATTCAATGAAGAGCTGAAAAAACTCATCGATGAGATCAACAAGATGAAGGAGCAGATGAGCGCAGAAGATCTTCAGAAGCTGAGTGATCAGATGAAAAAGTCACAGATGGAAAACAAGATGCAGCAATCACAGGATCAACTTAAGAGCAGTCAGAAACAAAACTCCGAAAAGACTCAGCAGGAAATAATGGATGAGCTGAATGACATGAATGAAAAGATGAAAGAAGCCCTATCAAAGATGATGGATCAGCAGGATATGAATCAGAAGCTCAAGGAGAAACTTGAAGAGATACTTAAAGAGCTGAAGGAGATGAGTGAAAAGCAACAGAAGTTGAAAGAGAAAACTGACGATACTGAAAGCGGTGACAAGGAAGGGTTTGAAAAGAACAAGAAGGAACAAGGCGATCTAAAAGGTGATCTGTCACAGACGATAGATGATCTTATGAACACAACAAAGATGGGAATGATGCTGACGCCGGAGATGGGAAAGGAACTCGGCAATGCATTCAATAAGATGGATAAGGCCGGCAGCGAACTCGGTGAAATGAAAAGAGACAAGGCATCAGACAGTCAGGGCGATGCAAAGAATTCACTTGATAAAGCAGCAAAAATGCTTGGTGATATGCTTGGGCAAATGGGAGAGAACGGCAAGAAGGGAAAAGGGAATAAGCCCGGTGAAGGCAACATGGGACAGATGATGCAGCGGCTCGGAGAGATCATTGCTCAGCAGATGGGTTTGAATGGCAAGACAGGTAAGATGGGAGAGAACGGCCAGCAAGGAAATGACGGCAAAGGATCCAACCCGGAAAATATCCCGCAACAGGAGAAGTTTGAAATGGACCGGCTGAGACTCGAGCAAATGCAGATCCAAAAATCAATGGAGCAATTGAATGAAGAACTGAAGAGAGAACAGGAGCGAAGCGGCGACAAGGTCTTTGGTGACATGGATGAAGTTGAGAAAGAAATGAAAGAGATCATAAAGCAGTTGAGTGAATATAATCTTGATGACAAGTTAAAGGAGAAGCAGAACCGAATTCTGTCAAGAATGCTTGATGCGAGACTTTCACAAAGGGAGAAAGATTTTGAACCCAAAAGGGAATCAAGACCCGGTGAGAATGTATCCAGAATTTCTCCGCCGGAGATTGTACTTAGCGGACCCGGATCTTACAATGCTCTCAAAGAAGAATTTCTTAATCTTCAGAAAGAGGGTTACAGCGCAGATTATGAAGCGCTAATTACAAAGTATCTGCTCGAGTTAAAGCGGAACGGATTGGCTCCCGACTAATAATCGGGTTAAACATTACTTATCATTTAGTCAAAAAATAAAAATGCACATCAGTTTAATTGTAATAAAAGTATGCAGAAAATAAACTCTGACTTTTTCCTTAACCGTGAACTAACATGGATAGAGTTCAACAAGCGTGTACTTGAAGAAGCCGCTGATAAGAATGAACCTCTTCTTGAGAGGTTAAAATTCTTGTCGATCTTCAGCACCAATCTTGATGAGTTCTTCATGATCCGTGTAGCAGGTCTGAAGCGGCAGGTGAGAAACAATGTCAACGAGCTTACTACCGACGGCATGAATGCTCGCGAACAAAGAAATGAGATATATAAGACTCTGGTTCCATTGGTTGATGAGCAATACAGAATATTTAATGAGGAGATAGTTCCGCAGTTGCAGACAAACGGCGTTGAATTTGTTTCATACAAAGATCTTTCTGATGATGACAGGTTAATTGTAAATTCATATTTCATTGATGAGCTCTTCCCGATTCTTACTCCTCTTGCAATAGATAACGTACATCCGTTTCCAAATCTGATCAACAGGAGTCTTGCACTTGCAATAATTCTGGATGATCCTGATACAGAGCAGGTAGAGGAAAAAGTATGTGTGATCCAGTTGCCTAACAATATCTCGAGATTTTATTCGATCGGCTCGAACGGAGAGTTCAAATTCATTCTGCTTGAAGAGATCATCATGGCAAATGTTGACAAGCTATTTCCGGGCATGAGAACATTGGATGCCTTTGCCTTTCGTATCACGCGAAATGCTGATCTTGACCTGGAAGAAGAAGAAGCCGATGACCTGCTGACACTGATAGAGGAAGAAGTTAAGAAGAGAAGATTGGGAATTCTTGTGCGGCTGGAAGTTGATAAGAAGATGCCGGATAGTCTGCTTAGCTTTCTTACCAATGCATTAAAGACTGAAAACAACGAGATCTACAGGATCAACGGTCCGCTCAATCTCGGAGATTTCATGTCTGTCTGCAAGATCGAGAAGCGTGAATTGAAATACAGAAGTTTTACTCCTAGAATCTCATCATACTTCCGTAAAGAAGATGATTACTTCAAAGCAATTTCCGAAAGCGATATTTTTCTTCATCATCCTTTTTATTCGTTTGCTTCGGTGAGTGAATTCATTGCACAGTCTGCAGAGGACCCTAATGTTTATGCGATCAAGCTGACTCTCTACAGGACAAGCGGAGATTCTCCGATCATTCGCTCTTTGATTGAAGCTGCAGAGAATGGAAAGCAGGTTACGGCAGTGGTTGAACTGAAAGCAAGATTTGACGAAGAGAACAACATCATTTGGGCAAAGTCGCTGGAGAATGCGGGAGTGCATGTTGTTTACGGGCTGATTGGATTAAAGACTCACTGCAAAATGGCACTCGTTGTTCGCAAAGATGAGATAGGCATGAGCCGGTATCTTCATCTCAGCACAGGCAATTACAATTCTGTTACGTCAAGGATATATACTGACTTTGGCCTCTTCACATCTAATGATGAGTTCTGTGATGATGCTTCTAATCTCTTTAACTATCTCACAGGATATTCGAAGAAACATGATTACAATAAGCTCATCGTTGCACCGCTCAATATGCGAAAGAGCATCATTAGAATGATTGATGATGAGATCAAATCGCACAAGCAATCAGGAAATGGTTACATCCTCTTTAAGAACAATTCCATTGTTGACGATGAAGTGATCATGAAACTTTATCAGGCTTCAAAGGCGGGAGTTAAAATAGACCTGTTGACAAGAGGTATTTGCAGACTGCGACCGCATGTGAAAGGACTCAGCGAGAACATCAGCGTTTACAGTATTGTCGGCAGGTTTCTGGAACACAGCCGCGCATATTATTTTCACAACAACGGCGATCCGAAGCTATATCTCGGAAGCGCTGATATAATGCAAAGAAACTTTGACAGGCGTGTGGAAATATTTTTCCCGATCGATGATCCGCGTGTGAAAGAAGACATAGTAGAGATACTCGAAATGTATCTGACAGATACTGTGAAGACAAGAGTGATGTTGAGTAACGGAGACTATGTCAGGAAATCTTTGCTGCTCAAAGAAAAGGGTGAGCCGTTCAAGGAAATAAATATTCAGGAACACTTTGTGAAGAAAGTAATAAGAAAACATGAAAGAGAATTGAAGGAAGAAATGAGAAAGAAAGTTCAGGCAAAGGAAGCAAAGAAGGCAAGCACTGAAATTTTATAGAATGCAATACTTCATATCAAAAATTAACTGATGCCAAAGAGGACAGACATAAAGACAATACTGATTATCGGAAGCGGTCCGATTGTTATAGGACAGGCATGTGAGTTTGATTACTCGGGAACACAGGCAGTAAAGGCATTGAAGGAAGAGGGATACAGAGTAGTCCTCATCAATTCAAATCCCGCAACAATAATGACAGATCCGGAGATAGCAGATGCAACCTACATAGAGCCGATCACTTCAACATACATTGAGAAGATAATCATTAAGGAAAAACCGGATGCCATTTTGCCTACGATGGGCGGACAAACAGCGCTGAATGCTGCAATGGATTTATACGAGAAGGGCATACTCGATAAATATGGTGTTGAATTGATTGGAGCAAAAGTTGATGCGATAAGAAAAGCAGAATCGCGCGAGCTTTTTCATAATGCAATGAAGAAGATAGGTCTCGATGTTGCCAAGGGAAGGTTCGTAAATAATTATTATGAAGCAAGGAGCTTTGCAGAAGAGACGGGTTTTCCCGTAATCATCAGGCCATCTTTCACACTTGGCGGAACAGGAGGTGGAATTGCATATAACTTCGAGGAGTTTGAATCAATAGTAAACCGCGGACTTGATTCTTCTCCAACCAGAGAAGTTCTTGTGGAAGAATCTCTTATCGGCTGGAAGGAGTTTGAGCTTGAAGTGATGCGTGATGTGAATGACAACTTTGTTGTGATTTGTACGATCGAAAATTTTGATCCGATGGGTGTTCACACAGGGGACTCTATAACCGTTGCCCCATCACAGACATTGAGTGACAAGCAGTATCAGGAACTTCGGAATGCCGCAAAGAAAGTTATATCGGAGATTGGCGTAGAGACCGGCGGATCAAATATTCAGTTTGCCGTTAACCCGGATACAGGGAGAGTGATAGTTATTGAAATGAACCCGCGCGTATCAAGAAGTTCGGCACTTGCTTCAAAGGCAACCGGATTCCCTATTGCAAAGATAGCGGCAAAACTAGCAGTAGGATATACGCTTGATGAAATTCCAAATGATATAACAAAGACAACACCATCTTGCTTTGAGCCGGTGATTGATTATGTAGTGGTGAAAATTCCCCGATGGGATTTTGATAAGTTCAGGTCCAGCAGCCCTGACAATGATGTGCTGGGAGTTCAGATGAAGTCAGTAGGAGAGGTAATGTCATTCGGAAGAAATTTCAAGGAGGCGTTTCAAAAGGCAATTCGCTCGCTTGAAACGGGGCGAAGCGGCCTCGGCGCAGATGGAAAAGATGTTTATGCAACTCAGTTCTTGTTGTCACTTGATAAACCGGAAAGATCATCTTTGAAGCAGAGAGTTATGATGAAGCTTCAGACTCCAAGAAATGACAATATTTTCTTTATCAGATATGCTATGCTGCTTGATGCAACGATAGATGAAATTCACAACTCGACTAAAATAGACAGATGGTTTTTGAATCAGATAAAGGAAATAGTTGACATGGAATTGGAATTGTATGGATATGAAGTTTAGATCAAAAAAGTTATTGCGCCGATATTTCTAAGGTCATTCCGCTTCGAACAATAAAGGTTTGCTGCGTTAACTCTTTTCACTTTCAATTCAACTACAACCCGTGTGTTAATAACTTCACGACCGAAACTTATACATATACATTTTATATCTCTCTCGAAACGCTTCCGGTGAAAGGCCAAACTTATTCCTGAACATCCAGCTGAAGGAACCCGGACTCTCGAATCCAATTTCATAGCAAATACTCGTAACCGGCATTTCTGTATTCCTTAACAGGCTGAATGCTTTGTCAACTCTTTTCTTGAGAAGATACTGATGCGGTGTATTCTTATAGACGATCTTGAAAATTCTGTGAAAGTGAAACTGCGACAAACAAGCCTCTCTGGCAATATCTTCCAGAGTTATCTTTTCAGAATAAAAACTATCAATATATTCTTTTGCTTTGCAGATCCTTCTGTACAGCTCTGTCTTCGTAGCAAGTTTTACAGGAGGAAGTTTTTGTATTTCTTTATAAAGATCTCTATGCAAGTTCAACATGTTCTGAAGAAGTTCAATATAACAGTCGTTCAGAAATTCATCATTGTCAAAATTCAATTTGGACGCAAGCCGCATTTTCATTATCAGCGGTGACAGCTTCGCATTGTGCGGATAGAGTTTCTCCAGGAAGATTACAGGCTGACTTACCGGTTTGAAGGAATGATTCAGCATCTTATCACTCGGAGTAAGAAGACTGTTCAGAGCTTTGTTTGAAAAGTCACGATCAAAGAAGACTGAAAATGTCTCAGCATTGTTTTCAATTAAACTCACACACTCCTGTCCGTCATTAAGCAAAAGAAAATTGTCCGGTGTAAGTTTATAGCTTCCGTCAGATGTCTTGTGATTCTCAACACCCTTCATTGTGCATCTTATTGTTAAAGGACAGATGTGTTTTTCTTGTTCAGTCGTGCCGGCGGTATAATGAACAATGAAATTGTCATTTACACCTGTCAGAGATTCCGGGAATTTTCTAAGTATCAAGATCTTCTCATTTTTGTTCTTCCTGTTTCATACGCAGATAAAAACAAAAAGATCAGTTCATCAGAGAATAGACTATGATATTCGTTCCCATTCTGAATGCCTCGTCTCTTTTCTCAGGAGGATCCTGATGCTCTTGAGTATCTGCCCAGCCGTCTGAAATATTTGTCTCATAAGCATAGTATAAGCATAGCCGGCCGTTGTTATAAATCCCAAATCCTTGCGGCGGTTTGGAATCATGTTCGTGCACCTTCGGTAGTCCCGAAGGGAAAGTATAATGAGAATTGTAAATGGGATGATCAAACGGAAGCTCTTTAAGCTCACTGCCGGGAAAGATTTTTTTCAATTCCCTTCGGAATGATTCATCCATTCCATAATCATCATCCGCAAAAATGAAACCTCCGGATTCGCAGTATTTCCTGAGCCGTGCCGCTTCCTGTTGTGAGAGTTCAATATTGCCATGCCCCGTTATTAGTAAAAACGGATAGTTAAATATTTCATCCGATGAAACACTGACCGAATAGAACTTCGGCTCATCAACATCAATCGCTGTATTCTTTTTGAGATAGTCCATCATATTTACTTCTGCGGAAGGATCATTGTACCAATCACCTCCCCCGGAATATTTCAGCCGGGCAATCTTAAATGGTGATGAGTTCTTGCCAACACCCTGATCCTGTGAGCGGACTTCGGAACTAAGGGTCAAACAGAATACAGCTGCAAGAACAGTTAATGTGAATTTTTTCATGGACATAATTTAAAGAAAACCATTTTCAATTACAGTAGCCCGCATATTAAAATTTCCCAGATTGTCGAAGCGCTGAAGAATTTTCAATCCCTGAGCAGTTGCCACGAATGCACGAATGAATAAGATAAATTGTGTAATCTTACTGAGTGAGTATTATGCAAAATAGTAATTGGTAAATTCTTGTTTAAGATTACTTCCCATAAACGTACGAATGAAAGAGATAAGGTGTTGCTTCTGCGCGGGGAAGGAAGGATTTAATCAGACGAGAGACACAGCGAGGACAGCATCATCTAAATTCATGTCTTTTTCTTTCGAACACCCTTCAAAAGAGTTCGGACGCTTAGCAAAAGAGTTCGGACGTTCAGCAAAAGAGTTCGGACGCTCAGCAAAAGAGTTCGGACGTTCAGCAAAAGAGTTCGGACGTTCAGCAAAAGAGTTCGGACGCTCAGCAAAAGAGT
>CALEVL010000205.1 GCA_937924675.1 uncultured Ignavibacteria bacterium
TGTCCACGAAGGATCATTGAATATAAAGATAAGCGGTTGGAAAGGACTTGTACCCACAATGTACGCATTGCTCTATGCCGGCAAAAAACCACAAAGGATAACAATTGCAAAAATAATTGCAACAAATTGCTTTCTTGCTCCAAAACATGAAGAGAGATTCATTGTGTTTCAATTTAAGTTAATGAATAAATTGTCGGAACGGAAAAATTGAGACCGCGGTATCTTTGGAATTGAATTCTTTCATTGAACTTCCTTCAATACAGTTTGATCCCTGTTTGAAAACTCTTTGGTTATCAAGAGCTCTATTTCCGATCACTGTTTAAGAAAGCTAAGAATTGAGATCTTGAGTTTCAATATGTTTTTTAATGAATAAAGAATTTTCTTCGTACAGGACAAAAATATTTTGATAGAAATAAAAAATCTGGCTCAGAATCGTTAATTTTTCTTGTGGCGTCAGGACTTTTATCCTGACGCAAGTTGAAATACAAGCACCAATTGAAATGAATGAATTTTGCCGGAACTTTCCATTGAATATTCCCACTCTTCCAGAACTGAAGCAAGTCCTCTCTTAGAAGGATTGATTGTTATTGAGTCAGGACGAAAGTCCTGCCCCCACATGGAACAACAACTCATGCTCTGCGACCTTTGCGACAACTCTGCGTCCTCCGCAGTTTACTCTTCATTCGAATGCAATGAATCGTGAGATACAATTAACCGCAAATTGCACAATGAAGGCTCCAAGTTCGCGAAGAAATTCCCATCCCAGCAGAGTCCACGCGTGGGTTGTTACCAGATCTGAAAAGCAAATAGTGCGGGTGACTCTGCGACGACTAGAAGATTAACTGATCAGCGCAAATTGCAGCCATCTTTGCCCGGAAAGTTCATCATTTATGGTGACAGATTTTTGAATATAATGTGATAAACTTGACGGGTAAATTTCAACTGAGAAAATTGATCATCCAAATGAGTTAACATTGAAACCAGTTGAGTATCCGGTTTCCTGTTGACCGATTTGTTCATTGAAGCAAGTTAGTTTTCTTAAATTCTAATCACAGAAGATCATGAAACAGTCATTACTGCTGGTTTCATTGATTTTGCTTGGCTCTTTAACGATAAGAGATTATTATAGAGAACAGCCAAACTTAGCCGATCCAAACAATCCCCTGAGCCTGACTTGTCCCGAGTATCTTCCCTCTGAGCATAACATCAATGCAAACCCAAATTTTGCTTTGCCTGATGCCGGCATCAAAGGCATAGATCAGAACTGGTATTCCGCCGCTGTTGAGAATATCGTGAAAGAAGAATACAACATTTCATACAACGAGGACATTAAGTCTTACCAATCGCCCAACAGGGCAAACAATTTACGTTTCACATATCACAAAGACGGCTTCACTGCAAAACCTCGTGAGACAAAGATACCGCTGTTTGATTTGAATGACAGAATGTTGCGTGAAGAAGAAAAGAATTATGAGAGAATTGATGACTGGAGCGTAGAGTTGAGAGTTGATAGTGATGAATTGAGAGTTGATAGTGATGAATTGAGAGTTGATAGTGATGAGTTGAGAGTTGAGAGTGGTGAGTTGAGAGTTGAGAGTGGTGAGTTGAGAGATGAGAGTGATGAGTTGAGAATTGAGGGTGGTGAGTTGAGAGATGAGAGTGATGAGTTGAGAGTTGAGGGTGGTGAGTTGAGAGATGAGAGTGGTGAGTTGAGAGATGTTGCTGGCAGTGAAATGAAAATTGCCAATGCAGGTTCCCCCCCTTCAGGGGGGGCTAGGGGGGGTGTCTTAGAAGACAACCCACTCAAAGTTGCCGGTAACAAAGCATGGATAGAAGATGAGAACATCAGAATTGACTACACAAACTCAAAGCAAGGCATGCGTCAGGACTTCATCGTAAAGAAAAAGCCTGTTGGTGATGGCAATCTTGAACTTGTGATGAACGCATCCACAGAGCTTAATATGAATGTGAGCAAAGATGCCGTGAAGTTCAGCTCAGCAGGCGGAGAGAAAATGCAGTATGCATCGCTCAAGGCATTTGATGCAACAGGCAGAACTCTAGATGCATACTTTGAGAAAAGAGATGAGAAGCAATTTGCCATAGTGGTTGATGATAGTGATGCCGAGTATCCCGTGACTGTGGATCCGTTGTCGAGTACGCCGGACTGGGAGGTTCATGCTGATCATTACATGAGATTTGGCTTTGGGCTGTCCTCAGGTGATATTAACAATGATGGTTACGAGGACGTTATTATTGGCGCACCAACATATAATGATTCCGGTTATGTGTTTCTGTACTTTGGATCGCATCAAGGACCATCATTGAGCCCTGACAAAGTAATAAGAAATTTGTATGGTTTTGGAAACGGTTTGTCATGCAAAGGCGATATTAACAATGACGGTTATTCGGATCTTGTTGTAACTGGACCATTTGAGAATGGCGGAAGTATCTCTGTTTTTTATGGCTCTGCAACCGGTATCTCAGATTCAGCAAATTGGGTAGCTGTGTCAATTGATACTACTAGCAGCAATGCATTATTCGGGTGGAAGGTAGACTCCGGAGGTGATGTCAACGGTGACGGTTATGATGATGTATTTGCAAATTGCTTTCGAAATCTATTGGATTCACATTATGTGGGAGGATATATATATCTCGGATCTGAATACGGAATCATAGGAAATAATCCAGCATGGACAGCTTCAGTTGGTTATGAGGAATATTCGGATTGGTTTTCTCCATTTGGATCTATTGGAGGTGATGTAAATGGCGACGGGTATGATGACTTGGTTGTAAGTCATGGTGTATTAGGTGCTTTATTGTATTATGGTCATCCCGGCAGATCAATGTTCGAACCTGCAGACAGAATTATTCCTCTTCCCAATTATTCAAATTATGCTTTGGCATCAATAATGGGAGACGTTAATTCAGATGGTTTTGCAGATTTGTTTTTTGGAGATCAAAGGATCTATGGGTTCTATGGAAGTCCAACCGGACCTTCTTCAAATTATGACTGGGTTTATAATGCAGGATTTACTACTCCTGAATGCCCGAAGTCTTCAGCCGGAGATTTTAATAATGACGGGTTTGACGACATTATTGTTCCCGGAACAATTGATAATACTTCAAGACTCTTTTTCGGAAGTTCGGCAGGACTTAGTGACAGGTCCGTTGATTTTAGCCACGGATTTGATAATCTATCATTCGGTGACTTGAATAATGACGGAATTAGCGATGTGTTGATTGCTGTCGATCCATATGTTTACAGCTATTATGGCTCTGAAGACAGCATAGTCTCATTGATTGTAACTCCTGAGGATACTACTATTTTCCACATCAACGAACTCTGTATAAAGACCCTTGTCACAAGTCAGTACAATCTCCCAATGACCGGCAAATCCGTGAATCATGTTGTGAAAGGGGTCAATCCGGGTGTCGGCACTTCTGTAACTGACAGCGTGGGTGTTTCAATGTTCTGTTATACCGGGCAGATTCCGGGCCGTGATACGATTGTTTCTTTCTTTGAGAATATTTCTGATACCGCTTTTATAATATGGGACTTTCCTTCTCCTGTTGAGATGCTCTCTTTTTATTCATCAACAGGTGAAAGAAGTGTCACCCTCTCCTGGTCCACCTCCTCCGAACTCAACAACTCCGGGTTCGAAATACAAAGAGCAATTGAAAATGAAAAATTGAAAATTGAAAATTGGAATAAGATCGGATTTGTAAGCGGAGGCGGGACGACGAATGAACCGAAAGATTATTCTTACACAGACAGGAATCTCGAAACAGGAAAGTACAAGTATCGCCTCAAGCAGCTCGACTTCAACGGCAACTTCGAATATTTCGAACTTCCAGAAGTTGTAAGCATCGGCATTCCGGATAAGTATGATCTCTCGCAGAACTATCCGAATCCGTTCAACCCTGTTACAACGATTAACTACGACTTACCGAATGACGGAATAGTTACGATCAAAGTGTATGACATCCTCGGACGAGAAATGAAAACACTTGTGAGTGAGATGAAGACTGCGGGATATCATAAGATTCAATTCAACGCATCAGACTTTGCAAGCGGAGCGTATTTCTACCGTATGCAGGCCGGTGAGTTTGTTGCGGTGAAGAAATTTGTAGTGTTGAAGTAATAGTAAGCACACTCAGCCCACGGTTTCAACCGTGGGCGAATGGCAGCAGACCTTGCAAGCGGAGCGTATTTTTATCAAATGAACGCAGGTGAGTTTGTTGCGGTGAAAAAGTTTGTGGTAATAAAGTGATGCTAACACATCCAGCCTACGGATTTATCCGTGGGCAACAGGTGCTGATGTGATTTTTGCTTTTGTTAGTATTAGCGAGCATGCGTGAGGAACAACAGAAGTAAAATATTGGGAAAACAGCAAAATGTGTCCAAAGAAATTGGGCTGAAATAGTTCGAAACCATTCAGGAATGTGGTTTAGTGAATTTTCATTGCTGATTTTGTAAGCCGTTTTGACCTGGAAAACTCAAAAAGAAATCTTTGACAATTGTACTGAGTGGAGTTAATTTCAGGAGAAATCAATTCTTGTAAAACAGTTTGTATATGAAAACAACAAGTTACAAATCATCAATTTTGTTTGCCTTCGTCTTTTCTCTGCTCACGATGAACTTCACTGCGATCTCTCAAACAGTACAATGGCAAACGATCTTCGGCAATCCCGGCAGTCAATTTGCAGATATCGGTTACAATTGTATCCAATCAATTGACGGAACTTTTCTTGTTACCGGAAGGTGGGAAATACCTGTTCCGGAATGGCCTTACACAAGGGTGAAAGCATTTGTCTCAAGATTGGATACCTCCGGAAGCGTGATGTGGACGAAACTGATTGGAGATTCATCTGTTGCCAATGAAGCATTCACACTTGCAGAAGATCCTTCAGGAAATATTTATGTTCCGTACTGGTCTGGTTACGCGCACTTGGTCAAGCTCAATGCAGACGGGGAAATGCTTTGGGATGTTGACTATACATCCAGTAACATACTTGGATTCAGGGGCATTTCATTTCTGGACAACAACCGCAATATAGTCTTACTTGGTTTAAGTTATGGCATGCAATTCGACTGGACAACATCAGTAACTAAGCTTGACAGTAGCGGGCGACTCATATGGACAAGATCAATCTTTGATTCCATTCCAACAATCAGAACGTATGAGTGTTATAACAATTCGTTTTCCTTTTCGGAATCAGGTTACTATGTATGCGGCAACCAAGGAACCAGCCCATACATATTAAAACTGGATACGAATGGGCATACTTTGTGGAATAATCGATTTAATAATAGCCGAAGCATATATTCAATTGAAAAAATATCAGACTTGTCACTTATTGCTTCATGTCAGCTGCTTCCAGGGCTCAGATTGCTTAAAATTGACAGTAGCGGCAATCAGTATTGGACAAGAGATTACTCTATGGATACTTTAGCGGGTTCAGTTGGGGCAGGAAAGATACTTGGAATTCCCCATCACAGGTTTGCTCTCGGTACTTCAAGAGGACAATACTTTGCGCGATTGATGATAACTGATTCCTCCGGGAATATACTGACAAGCAAGTTTTACAATTTCTGTACAAGCTATACTGTATATCAAAATAGTATCAGTTATTGTTCAGATTCAGGTTTTGTTTTCGGAGGGTACATTAGAAACTGGTCTTTAGGTGAACACTCAAACCAATCTGCATATCTGAATAATGCCAGCAAGTTTCGCGGAGGTAAGGATATTGATGTATTTGTATTTAAAACAGACAAGTTTGGAAACACTACTTCAATAAGCAATCAGCCCGTTGTCTCACTATCACCCATTTCAGCAAGAACTTATCCAAATCCTACAAACGGAAGTTTTCGATTGAGTATCAGTTCAGAATTTGTTACCAATGCACATGCAGATCTGATAGACATTACCGGAAGAAAGATCTTTCAATGGGCTTTGAAGTTAGTCGCCGGCACTAACTATGTAGTGATAGACTTACCCGGTTTTGTAAGTGGTGTATATTTCTTAAGAACTGAAATTGGTGAACGATTCGCAATCAATAAAATCTTGATTGTCAAATGACATGTTTTATGAAACAATTCATAATGTCTTATCTATACTCTTGGGATATTTTTTGCATTTCAATAAACCACCCATCCGGGTAATTTACACTAACTCAAGCAAGATGCTATGAAAGTATTGCTTACACACATCATTCTGCTTCTTACCTCAATTACCCTCACTGCGCAGCCGATTACCTGGCAGAGGACTTATGGAGGCGCTAATATGGATTACGGATACTCAATAGTACAAACATTGGATGAAGGTTTTATTGCGGTTGGATTAAAGCGAGTAAGTACATCTTCATTTATGTTCGCCATGAGACTGGACAGATTTGGCGATACTATATGGACAAAAACATTTCCATCAAATCCTGCATCACGAATTGTGGCATTGTCTGATGGTCATTTTGTAATCAGCAGCTCGTATTCTCAGGATCCCCTTATTAAAATAGACTTGAACGGAAACGTCCTGTGGGCAAATTATAATGAAGCAGGTGCCATTGAGGCATCAAGAGACTCTGGCTTCTATGTCAACCGAAGCGGATTATTAAGGTATTATAATAATGACGGCATTGTAATGTGGTCTTTCGACATTTTACAGTACCTAGATTCTGCAGAGCTTTGGGATATTGGCACTTTTCCGGGGAATGACGTGCTAATAATTGGAGTCGTCCATGATTCGCTCCCTGGACTAAATAGATTCATTCTCAAAGTTAATAAATACGGACAGTTTGAGTTCTTCAGACGATTTAATTCTATTTATTGGCCAAACAGAGTCGTATGCCCTGACAGCAACAGTCTTGTGTATTCTTCGATAAGAGATCGTTCTGTTTTTTTGGTAAAATACGATCTCAATGGTAACTTGCTATGGAGTAATAAACTGGACACTCTAATCCCGCCTAATGCAGCCACTTCATTGGAAGACCTTGTTGAATGCAATGACAAAGGCTTTGCAATGACCGGTTGGTATCATGCGGGTGATTATGATTATTTTGTACGCGTCCTAAGAGCAGATCTGTTGGGCAATTTGCAGTGGAAACGTTTATACGGCTTTGGTGATGCTGATTTTGGGGAATGCTTACTTCAAACAATTGATAGCGGATTTGCTGTAATCGGGATACGAGACAATTTCAACCTTGGCGATATATACATAATAAAGACAGACAAGTCAGGATTTGCCAATCCACCTGTTAACATTTCAGTCCACGAAGAACTTGTTGAAGATTCTAGCCTTGGGGTTAAGTTATATCCAAATCCATTCAATTCATTTTTGACAATTGAATTCGACTTACATTTTTCAAGGACCGCAACTATCAGGATTTTTGACAATTTGGGAAAAGAAGTAAGATCCATTTACCGCTCTGATTTCACAATTGGAACAAACAGGATACGGATTGATTCAGAAGGCTTGCCTTCAGGTATCTATTTCTGCAAAATAGCCACAAATGAGTCAGTGGCAATCTCCAAAATGCTCCTAATAAAATGAGGATAAAGAATGAAGACTATCATGTTTCTCCTGCTGACAACCTGTTTCTCTATTTTTTCATATGCCACAAATCCAACTTGCGAGATATATGTCAACAACAGAATACCGGGAGTAAATCTGTTCATACGCTTTTATCCGGTTGGAGTAGTATTCCAAAAGGAAGTATATGTAAGTGAGCAATATCAGAGGTATTCCATGAGGTCACAAGATTTCATACCATTTGATCAATCCAAAAGAGGAGTCACTCGTAAGTTTGAGCATCCTGATAGTAATAGAATGAAGTACATTGTTGGATTGGATGGTTATGCTCTTAATAATCGAGGAAGCATCACTGGTTTTTTCCAACTCCCAAGTGACACAGCTGTGCCATCTGATTATACAAAATGGTTGCTGTTAGGTAGCGATGCCAGCGATAATGATGCCTTAGATGGTTTGTTTGGAATTGGCATGTATGTACTCGAGGTTTGGACAGAAGCCTCAATGGAAGTGGGTCCGGAATTAGTTCTCCCCATTGACTGGCTCGACTTCTATTATCCGTATGGGTCTGAAGACGGACGCCAAGATTTGACATTGAGAATTTACTCTCTTTCTCCATTAGATGTGACTTTTCAATGGTCTGCTGGCAATACCGAGGATGAACTCCCCCTCTTCGGCACAGGCAGTCCACCATACAATGGCGGTATTCAGGTTTACAAACAGTACCATCGTTA
>CALEVL010000206.1 GCA_937924675.1 uncultured Ignavibacteria bacterium
TCAGCCAACTGTCTTGCATTCAATTCAGAATCAGTCTTTTTTACGCCAAGCAAGATAACCAATCCTCTGTCAATATTGCAGTGAACATTTCCATCTATTCTCAAAACTGCTCTGCTGACTCTCTGTATCACAGCGATCATCTTGATGCGTGAATTATTCTTGGAATGCCGGAGTAGTCGTCAATAAATCTGAAATTGCTGATGCCTGAATCTTGAAACAAGTTAACCAAAGAATCCTTCTGACCAAATCCTATCTCAACAAAAAGCTCACAGCCCTGATCATTAGTCGAAAACAAGCTTATGAGTTTCCTGTGGAAGGTCAAACCGTCTGCGCCATCAGTGAGCGCGACTGTCGGCTCAAAATTCTTTACATCCGGCTGAAGCATTTCAAATTCTGACTTAGAAATATACGGAGGATTTGAAATCAGATAATCAACATGTTTTTTAAGTTCAGGGATGTCAAATACATCTCTAAGATGAAATTTGATCTTGCCTTTGAATGGACCATTCTTTCGCAGATTCTCATTTGCAACACTGAGTGCCTCTTCTGATACATCCAAGGAATTCAAGGAATAGTCAATCCCTTTCTTATCCAATTCTTTGCACAAAGCAATGGGTATGCAACCTGAGCCGGTTCCTATCTCAAGAATCTCAATTCTACTATTCGCTTTAGAATAAATATGATCAAGAATTTTCTCAACAAGAATTTCAGTTTCCGGTCTTGGTATAAGAACACTTTTATTAACAATGAATTCATATCCAAAGAAATTTGCTTTGCCTTCAATGAACTGAAGCGGCTCATCAGAGAGCCTTCGCTCGAGTTTGACATTCAGCGAAGAAAGCTCTTCCTTTGTCAGCGGTTTCTCAAAGTCCAGATAAAGCTTCAGTCTGTCGCACTTAAGCACATCACAGAGCAGCAACTCTGATATTACTCTGGACTCTTCCAGACCTTTTTCTTCCAGCATATTTCTGGAAGAATTCATAAACTCAAGAACAGTCAGTTCGTTTATTCCTTCCAAATTTAATTACAGCTTTTCGGGATCAAAAATATTGTCATACACAATTCTTCCTCTTATCATAGTCCGCATTACTTTCGTTTCAAGAAGTGCTTTTGGTTGTTCATTAAAAATATCTTTTGAGATCACAACCATGTCAGCAAACTTACCGATTTCCAGACTTCCTTTCTCACTTTCCTGAAATGAAGCGTAAGCCGCCCATACAGTATATGACTTTACAGCATCAAGCATTGAAATTTTCTCGTTCTGATTTGCGAGATTATTTAGGATGGTATCAGTTGGCTGCCTTGTAACAAGATAATACATTTGGACGAAGGGATTGATCTGATGATAAGGAAAATCTGATCCGGAGGTTATCATTCCGGCAGATTTCAGCAGAGAATTCCACATGCCTACCTTCATTGAGATTTCGGGCTTGATCAATTCACCCACAATAAAAAGATTTGTCATTGAAATATCTGGTCTTACAGAGGGAATGATCTTCAATACACCGAACTTTGCAAGTTCTGCCGGACTGACAAATTCACAATGCTCGATCATACTTCTTCTTTCCTTAATGCCGGATTCCGAACCGGTCCTTTCAATGACAGAAAGCACTGTCCCAACCGCTTTGTCACCAACGGCTTTTACTCTGAACTGAAACTTCTTCTCACTTGCACTAATGCATAATCTTTCAAGATCCTTCTCTGTTATGTAAGGCAGTCTAATAGTTGGTTCTGATTTGTATTGATCGTTCATTACTGCCTGCTGAAGATCAAATGCACCGTCATAGTCAAGAGAAATGGCTCTGATTGTGAGCTTATTTTTATAGTCGTTTTCAATTCCCGATCTCAGATAAGGACCCGTAAGAGCAGAGTCCTCACCGGAAAGAACGGCATAAACTCTGAGCGGAAACCTGTTGCTGTCGATAAGCTGCTTAAAAATGTCTATGGCTTCCTTGTTCACTGTTCTGTCGTGAACCTCAGTGATTCCATATTTCACGATTTCTTTGACTCCCCTTTCAACAAGGTTCATCATGTCAGTTCTCAGAGGTCTTGGAAGATTGTCTCTTACTATATTAACAGCTTCACCAAACAATAAACCGGTTAGCTCACCATCATCATACTTCTGAATCTCTCCGCCTTCAGGAACCTTTGTGTTTGAATCTAAATTCAGAGTTCTGATGAGTCTGGAATTGATCCAGACGGTTGTCATAGCTGCATTTAGCAGAAACACATTATGATTAGGAGCTACGTCATCAAGTATTTGTTTATCAATCAACTGAAGCTCAGAGTCAGTAAAGTTCAGTTCATTCCAGCCGTATCCGCCGATTGTCTCACCGCCCATTACAGTACCAGTCCTTGAAATCACAAGATCCTTTATATCCTTAATGCTTCTTGCATTCGAAAGATCTATATAATTCATGTTCTTCGAGAATTCAACGATTGAACCCTCCGTATCAATAAGCCCGGGAATAATGACGGCTCCTTTAAGATCAACTACGTCATCGGCTTTGTATTTGCTTTCAAGATCCTGATTCTTGCCTATGTCAAGTATCTTTCCGTCTTTAATGGCGATTGCCTCAGCTACCTCATTTGAGTTGTTAAGTGTATATATCTTTGCATTTTTATAAATCACATCGGGCTTCTCCCCGCAGGAACTGATTATAAACATTAGTACAAAAGCCGGCAAAAGATTTTTAAGCATCGTATTTGATATCATTTCAAAAATTTTTGTGAACTTAGCAAATTGAATCAATTATTTAAATTCATTATGCTAACTCTGTTAAAGTAAATGTGTTTATCAATTGTGTTGCAATATGACGAGTATATGTTTATTTTGCAAAAAATTTTTTTGTCGATGAAGAAGAGTTTTGCAATGAAGAAGCTGTATTATTCAATCAGTGAAGTAAGCAGACTGACTGAATTAGAGCAATATGTCTTAAGATACTGGGAATCTGAGTTTGAACAGCTCAGGCCGGCAAAGAATCTTTCCGGTAACAGGATCTACACAAACAAGGAAATAAAACTCATTCTTGTAATCAAAAAACTTCTTAGGGAAGAAAAATATACGATTGAAGGAGCAAGAAAGCTTCTAAAAAGTTATGCCGCAAAAGAGGAGGAAGAAGCAAAAAGATTGTCTGCTGAAGAACCAGCTATGAAGAGCGCTATTGGCAGGCACAGTGAACTCAAGCTTTTCAGCAATGAAGATCAGAGCGGCAACTCATCTGAGACAAGAAGCCAGGATTTGAAAGATGACCTGTTGGAACTAAAAGCATTTCTAAAGGATTTGTTAAAGGAAATCTGATTAAGCTTTCTCGGATTCTTTTTAATTACTTTTCGATTTACATCTAAATTCAAAAACAAGACAGTATTGAAAATAATAGTCATTGGCAGTGGCTTTGGAGGATTGGCATGTGCAGTAAGGCTCAAAATCCAGGGACATGATGTTACTCTAATTGAGAAACGCGACAAACCGGGAGGAAGAGGATATGTATATGAGATCAACGGATTCAAGTTTGACGGTGGTCCAACCGTAGTTACGGCTCCCTGGCTTTTTGAAGAACTCTTCACATCAGCAGGTAGAAATCCTAAAGATTATTACAATCTCACTCCGCTGGATCCCTTTTACAGGATCTACTTCAGCGACGGAACATATTTCAACTACAATGGTGATAAGGAAAATATTCTTAGTGAGATAAGGAAGTTTGATGCAAATGATGTTGAAGGATATCTCAAGTTCATTGATACAACGGAAGATATTTTCAAAGCCGGATTTGGATTGATTGACAAGCCCTTTCACAAGCTTTCCTCAATGATGAAAATTCTTCCTGATCTCATCAGACTAAAATCCCATCAGTCAGTTTACAAATATGTTTCGGGGTATATTAAGAATGAGAAGCTCAGGCAGGTCTTCAGTTTTCATTCTTTGCTCATCGGAGGCAATCCGTTTCAGTCAACTAATATTTACACACTGATTCATTTTCTCGAAAAGAAGTGGGGCGTTTGGTATGCGGACGGAGGCACAGGCAGCATCATAAGCGGATTAATGAAACTTTTCAATGAGCTTGGCGGGAAGACACTTTTGAATACAGAAGTTTCAGAAATACTGATCGATGATAGCGGCTCAAACAGAGTAAGCGGAGTCAAACTGAAAGACGGCAGCATAATAAAATCTGATGCAGTGGTTTGCAATGCAGAACTTGCAACAGCTTACAAGACTCTGATACCGGAAAAATACAGGAAGAAGAATACTGATAAAAAGATTGACTCTATGAAATACAGCATGTCACTGTTTGTGATTTATTTTGGAACGGACCGCAAGTATGACAACATTCCTCATCACTCAATTATTCTTGGTGACAGATACAAAGAACTGCTTGATGACATTTTCAATAAGTATAAATTATCGGATGACTTTTCATTATATCTTCATAGGCCGACGGCTACCGATAGTACACTTGCTCCTCCGGGATGTGATGCTTTTTATGTGCTGTCCCCTGTTCCGCATTTGAACTCCGGAACGGATTGGAAGAAAGAGAGCAAGAGATACAGAGATTTGATAATGAGTTTCCTTGAGAAAAACTATTTACCTGAGCTAAGCAAACACATTGTTGCAGAACATTACATAGATCCTGTTCACTTCCGTGATGAACTTAATTCACATTTGGGAAGCGCATTCTCAGTTGAGCCAATCCTTACTCAATCAGCATATCTAAGACCGCACAACAAAAGCGAGGACATCGAGGGATTATATTTTACAGGTGCAGGAACTCATCCCGGAGCTGGACTGCCTGGCGTTGTAAATTCTGCAAAGATTGTGGCTGATCTTATTGGCAAACAATCTTAATTGTGACGAACAGTGATTTTCTGCATTCAGAGTTTGTGAACGGTGTATGAGATCATCAACGGTCATAGGAATTGATCACGCCAAAGCAGTTGCTGTGTCCCGACAGTTTGATTTTGACAGCAACAGAAAAAACAAGTTGCTCAATATATTCGAACAACTCGGTTACATACAGATAGACACAATTTCAATTGTAGAAAGATCTCATCATCACACTTTATGGACACGACTGCCTGAGTACAATCGCAGCATGCTTGACAAGATGCTTGAGCAAGACAGAAGCATTTTTGAATACTGGAGTCATGCAGCATCATATCTTCCCATGCGTGATTATCGCTTCTCCCTTCCCCGTAAATACTCTTACTTTAAGAGACACAAAGACGTGCGGGAACAAAACAAGCATTTGATAAAATTTGTATTGGACAGAATCAAAAGTGAGGGCGCACTAAGTTCAAAAGAATTTGAAGGCAAGAGTTCCGGACAATCCGGCTGGTGGAATCACAAACCGGCAAAAGCTGTGCTCGAGTATTTATTCCATACCGGTGAGCTGATGGTATCATCAAGAAAGAATTTCTCGAAATATTATGACCTTCCGGAAAATGTAATTCCTCCCGAAACAGACACAACAACTGCGGACAGAATTGAGATATTAAAGCATTTGATTGAAACATCAGTTTGCGCGCACGGAGTAATTTCCGACAGAGAAATTCTCTATCTTCGTGGCAAGGCAGACAAGGACTTTCACTCTGCAATGAATGAACTTGCAGAAGAAGGAAAAATCTGCGCGGTGAAGATCAACGAAATTCCCGGAACAACATTCAGAACGAAAGATGAATATCTAAAAAAGCCAACTGTGTCTGATTCTGACCTCGTGAGAATCCTGTCACCATTTGACAACCTTATTATTCAACGCGCAAGAGTGAAAACATTGTTTGATTATTCATACACACTTGAGTGCTATGTGCCGGAAGCAAAGAGGAAGTATGGATACTTCTGCCTGCCTGTCCTGGCAGGTCACAAATTCATTGGGTTAATTGATTGCAAAGCACACAGGACCAGAGGGATTCTTGAAATTATTTCTGTTCATCCAAACAGATTGAGTAAAAGCGCATTCAAAGAGAAAATTGCCGAATCGCTGATTGGCTTAGCAAGGTTTGCGGGGTGTGATAGATTCACTTACAGAAAACTCGGTGATCTGAAATAGGAAAGGCAGATGATTTTCAAATTCCGGATTCTTCTCTGAATGGAGAGAGTATTTATCACCTCTCCTCCCGGCCGATGTTGTCTCAAAACCCTCATCTTTTTAAATCCATAGGATTAGACAATCTAAGTTTATAGTGGTTTTTCCTTTAGTAGATACCTGCATTCGCAGGGATGACATTCTTGGTTGTGTGAATGTTCACAAAGAGACCAGTGTATATTAGGCAAAAGTTATAGTTTTGAGACAGCCCCTACTGGGGGGCAACCTCCGGTTCATCTACGGAGTAGAGTCACTATTCAGTTGATTTTTGCTTCCGCAGGGGATGACATAAACGGTGATGCTCTAAAGGAATTAATCTCCGAATACTCTCGTTCAATCCGTAAATCCCATAACACTCTTCAATTGGATCATATCTGTCCAAAACGTTATACTTGGAAAGAAGTTGGCTCGAATTAATTTTATAGAATAAAATCATTTCCGCTTTCTTTTGAACCCTTCGGCAGGCTCAGGGCAGGCTAAAGAAAGCTTGGCAAAGAAACCCTTCGACAACCCTTCGACAGGCTCAGGGCTGTGGCTCAGGGCGGCGAGTCGCCCGCCCGCCTGCGCAAAGTGCTGAAGTTCAGTATTCTTCGGGCAGGTTTACCCGGCA
>CALEVL010000207.1 GCA_937924675.1 uncultured Ignavibacteria bacterium
GTTTTCTGCCTCTCTTAATTACTTCTGTAATGCAGACCGGCTTAACGCCTATGTATTTTTCTGTCGCAAGAAAATCTATATATGTCTTCTGCTTCTCCGGCTCAATGTCCATCAGGATAACATTCTCCGGATCTGAATCTCCAACAATAGCCCTTCTTACTTCCTCTACATATTCCTCATGATTATTTACATAGAAATAACTCTTGCCGCGTTCGGGTACAAAGAAGAATTTTCTCATCGCTTCGTTCAGCAATTCCTGATAACAGTACAAAGACGCAAAGCCCTGAAGCTCTATTAATTGCGGATGAAGACTTCCGTCTTCACCTTTGCAGATTGCAAAATCAATCGAAAGCAATGAAGGAAACGGCTCTTCATTAGGAGTCTCAAGACCCGGAGGAATTGCATTCTTTGTAAAGTCATGAAATGCCTTTGTGGAAATTGCCGAAGTGAGTTCATCCGATGCTGAAATGATTTCAGTCAGAAGTTGATCCGGAATAAATATCGGTGTCTCGGCAATTCTAAATTCAATTTTGTGTCCGCAAATTCCGTCAAGATATTTAACGAACTCTGAGTATGTCTTTTCGCTGAATTCGGAATTATACTTTTCTCTGTACTCTTTTATCATGAAAGGTCTTTCAGTTATTGGATTCTAATATGGATAGTTACACGGAGAGAACAGAGCCAACACAAAGCTTGTGGTCTGTTGACTGCCGGAATAGTCGTTGTTACAAATTGAACAGTTACACTCAAATAGTTATTCAGACTATCACCGGCAATCCTAAATCAATTTTACAATGTATAGATTCTCAGTAGATATCTATGGCTTCTCTGTTTCCGAAAAGAAGTTGAATTCAGATCAGAAATCTTCCGTTCTCCATCACTTTGTCATCCTCAAGCCAGATATCGAAATCAATTCCGACGCAATCAATATGTGTCGTCGAAACCCAGTCAGCACCCGTATGCTCAGAGTAAGGATGACCAAATGCCATGTGTATGCTTGGGAGTTTTTCGTCCTGAAGAATTTGTCCGATAACCCCGTTCAGCGCAATGTTTGTGCCTATGGCAAACTCACCTACCCTGTTGCTGTTTTCATCAGTCATTGTGTATGATGTCATCTCATCAACCAGATATGAATTGTTCGAATTCATGCTCTTGATCCTGGAATCAACTATGTCTATGTAAAGGGGTGTATCTTTGAGATCGCCGTATTTCTGACAGAGATAATCTCCGACAACACCGTCAACTACAAACAGTCCCTCTACATTCAGCGGTGATGTGAAAATTTCACCCCCGGGAAGATTGCCCCACTTGTCAGGAGATATGATGCCGCTGGTCTTCAGCCAGTTGAGTCTTGGAGAGAACTCTGCAACTATATCCGTTCCGCCCTTTGACTTTGCCTTGATGTATCTTGCCTTGCGCGCTTTCTCAATCAGCTTCTGGCTAAGTTCGTCAACCTTGAGAAAATCCGCACGCATGCCTTCTTTCATGATCTGCTTGTTGATATTGACCATGTGGCCATGACGGATCTTATGAGCATTGACGATTGAAGTCATCTGAATTCTCATGCTCAATTCTCCCGTCTGTGCAAGAGCGCAGAAAATGCTTACCTGTGATTTAGATAGATCATCAAGGATCTGCTGAGGCATATTTGGAGAGGGTCTCGAAGCATAATCTTCTATAACCATTAGGCTGTGATCAGAGCCAACTTTCTTTATTTCGTGAATCAGGGCACAGGCAATTTCAAGTGAGTCATTGTCTGTTATGACCGTTATTCTTTCTTCCGGTTTCAATCGGAGACAGACATTGATGGCATTGTAAGCTCCCTCTACAAGGTCCTGATCAAAGTCAACTTCCGAGATAAACGAGTTTTTCATTTAACTGATGTAGATTAATATTTTTATACTGATTGTTTAACTTTACTTTTGTCGGTCTCTAAGCCCAGTCCGACATTTGTTTCGTCAACAATGAAATCAACCAATTTCTTAAAATCCTGGCCCGAGTTATACCAATGCTTGAGTTGTCTGTCAGCTCCGGTTCCTTGTTCCATCATTTTGAAAATGTAATTAATTTCCTCTCTGCTTCCAAGTTCATCTACTACATCGTCTATGAATTCGAGAAGCTCTGTAACCAGTTCTGTGAACGGAACTTCCTTCTGCTTGCCGAAATCAATCAGTTTGCCGTGAATACCGTATCTCGCGGCTCTCCATTTGTTTTCGTTGATCAGAGCTCTTCTGTAGATTCTGAAGCCGAGATTCTGTTGAATTAATTTGTGAAGCTTTACTACAACTGCCTGAATCAATGCTGCCAAAGCTATTGTCTCGTCAACTCTCATCTGAACATCACAGATTCTGAATTCAAGAGTGTTGAAAAACGGATGTGTTCTGACATCCCACCATACTTTCTTGGCGTTGTCTATGCAGTTGGTTTTGATGAGCATGTTAATGAAGCTGTCGTACTCGGCAAGGCTTGAGAAGTAATCCGGTATGCCTGTTCTCGGGAATTTGTCAAACACTTTTACACGGTATGACTTGAAGCCGGTATCTCTGCCAAGCCAGAACGGTGAATTAGTTGACAGTGCAAAAATATGCGGAAGAAAATATCTCGCCGCATTCATGATCTGAATTCCAATCTCACGATTTGCTATTCCCACGTGAACATGAAGTCCGAAAATGAGATTAGCCCTTGCTGCATCCTGCATTTCGCGAAGTATCTCTTTGTATCTCGGATGGTCTGTTATCGCCTGATCGCGCCAGTGTGAAAAAGGATGTGTTCCTGCGGAAGCGATTTTAAGTCCATGCTGCTGCGATAGCATTGCAAGACCCTGCCTTAGTTCAGTAACTTCCTTTCTGGCTTCCTGAATATTGGCACAGATATTTGTTCCCGTTTCAATAACCGACGCATGCATTTCAGGTTTAAAGTTTTCTTTGAGAAGAAGTTTACCGTCTTCAAAGATTGCCTGAACGTGAGACTGAAGTTCCCTGGTCTCAGGATCAATGATCATGAACTCTTCTTCTATGCCGAGCGTATATTTTTCTTCGACGCTCATTAATCCCTCCCTATATTATTCTAAGTCGTTAAGATTTTGATTTCTTTGCTTTTGGCTTAGAGGATCCGGCCTTTTTTTTTTCAATGTTGCTGAACGAGATAATCTCATCATTGACAGAGGCCTTTACAAAAAGACCCCATGTAAGATTATTCATTCCTTCTTTGTGAATCTTGGCCTTGTTGATGGCCATATTAGCCGCAGCTTCAACAACCCAGTCAAAATTTTCCTGTCCAACTGAATTTACATCTGCATCAGGAGCGGGATTGCAGAAGTCGATTGCATACGGAACACCATTTCTTACTGCAAATTCTACAGTGTTGAAATCATATCCCAATGCAACATTGAGTTTCAATGTGTATTCTTTTATGAGATCAAGGAGTTTTTGTTCAGCAGGCCCTGCATTAGAAACATATCTCAGGTGATGCGGATTTCTTGGTTCGTAAGGCATGATAAGAACATCTTTTCTGTCAATGCAGTAACATCTGAAATAATGATCAAAAGTAATTTCTTCCTGAAGCATCATCACAAGCTGTTCGGTCTCATTATACTTGCTGAAGAAATCTGCCGCATCTTCCACTTTGTAAACACTCTTCCAGCCTCCTCCGGAGAAGGGCTTGAAGTATGCAGGAAACCCTGTGTATTCAAATATACCTTCCCAGTCAAGCGGGAATGAAAGATTGCGGAATGAGTTTGCACTTGTATCTGCCGGATGCTGATTTGAAGGCAGTAGAACTGTCTTTGGAACCGGAACCCCGATCTTTGTTGCAAGTGCATTGTTGAAAAATTTGTCATCAGCATTCCACCAGAATGGATTATTGACAACTGCGGTTCCTCCAATAGCAGCATTTTTCAGCAATCCTCTGTAAAACGGAACGTCCTGGGAAATCCTGTCGAAAATCACATCATAGCCCATATATTCACCCTGCACTACTTTGTCTATTGATACGAACTCTGCAACAATTCCGTCAACATTCTTTTCATTGACCTTGTCAACGAAGGCCTGCGGAAAAGTGTTTTCCTGTCCAAATAATATGCCGATCTTTTTCATTAAATTTATTGTCTCCTGATGTTTAATTATTTATTTGTTTTTAACCGGGTCATGATAATTCTTCCTTGCCCGTGATAAAAAGGTGTTTTCTTTTTGGGGTAGTTGATAATTTAAGAATTATATAGGTAAATTTGAATGGTATTTTGAGTGAGATTCATGAAAGTTCTGCAATTTTAACCCGGCTCATTGGAAATATTCAGAGTTTGTTACTTTATGAGGCAATAATTTCGTGACAATATTGAAGAAGTATATGATGAGTAGTCTTTGGATATTGTAACACGAGTTGTAATTCCACAGTATTGAACCTGTGAATGTCGCATGTTCACTAACCATGCAGCAAGAATTCATTTGATAAGGTACTTTGAAAGGGAAAAAGAAAATTGTGGCAGTTACAAGTTAAGACTTGATATTATTGCCATTTAGGTATAATTTTAGGCGTATGAAAAATAAGTACTTCTTAATTGCCCTTGCGGGTATTTTGTTGTTAAACAGTTTATTGTTCGCTGCGGTAACTCTTCAATACTTTACTGCAAGAGATAATGCAAACGGTGTTCTGGTTGAATGGAAAACTGGAGATGAAGCCGGAACTGTAAAGTTTGAAATTGAAAGAAGCGCGGACACTCCGGATAATTTCATTTACATTGACAACAAGACAGCAACAGGCAATAATTCATTCTACTCATATCAGGATAATTCGGTTGATTTCGGAAACGGAAGAACATCTGCTTTATATTTTTACAGATTAAAGTGCATCGAGTCAAACGGTAATTATACTTATACAAATCACATTACCGTTACTCATACCGTCTCCGGAATAAGAAGCACCTGGGGCAGCATCAAGGCAATCTTCAGATAAAACCGGAAATCATCTTTAACAACAAAACAAACAAAGGGGGAATTCTATGTCAGAAACAACGCGCAATCTGAGTGCAACACCTGAACAGATAGAATCAGGTAAGACAATGGCAATTGTTTCTTATTTGATCTTCTTCGTCCCACTCCTCATGGACGACATGAGAAAGAATCCTTTTGTAATGTTTCATACCGAACAATCAATTGTTTTATTGCTTCTCAACATAGCTGCAGGAATTGTCGGCTCACTTACTTGTGGCATTGGATTGGTCCTCTATATTCCATGGGTAATATTTCTTATCATGGGCATTATGAATGCATCAAACGGTGAAATGAAACCGTTGCCGGTCATAGGTCAATACGGTGAGAAGTTTAACCTCGTAAAATAGGCAGATACAATAAGATATCTGTTACCCCGGACTGCAAAAACATTATTACATTTTATTCGTATTCCTGAATAAAAAAACCTATGTATAACATGCCATCTGAGTTACAAACTGCCAGGACATTTTTCCTGGTGTCGGGAATTATTAACATACTTGCATTCCTTGGCTGGGGAACTTCAACAATCATTGGAGGTGCGTTTTCGTGCGGACTCGGCTGTATAGTCGGAGTACTTCCGGTACTTAACATCATAAGCTGCATACTCGACTTCATCGCTTACAATAAACTCAACACGCTCAACAGAACGGGAACATACAGTACAATTCAAACCGCTGCAGTGTTTCAGATCGTAACCATACTCACAGGAAATATAGTAAGTTTCGTCTTCGGCATCATCACGTTGAATAACATCGGCGGCGACAGCACAAAAACTTTCCTGCAGGAGAGAGGCATCTATTAATAAAATGAATCTAGAAAAAGGCATCCGGTCTCATGTTTGAAAAATTGGAAAGAGTTAAATCACGTTACGAAGAGATCGCTGTTCTGCTTGCAGATCCGGGCATCACAAGTAATCAGAATGAATACAGAAAATTATCGAAAGAGTATTCCGATCTGGGTGAAGTTGTAGAGGCTTATGACAAGTACGTTTCAACAAAGAGACTCTCCGAAGAAAACCGTGAGCTTATGTATTCTTCAAACGATCAGGAATTGAAAGAGCTTGCAAAAGCAGAACAGGAAGAACTTGATCTGCGGCTTGAAAAGATTGAAGCTCACATAAAAGAGTTGCTGATTCCTAAAGATCCGGCAGATGATAAGAATGCTATTTTTGAGATCAGGGCAGGTACAGGAGGTGAAGAAGCCGCTTTGTTTGCGGCAGATCTTTACAGAATGTACACGAGATATTTTGAGAGAAAGAATTGGAAGACCGAGCTTATGGATTTTAATGAGTCGTCAATTCCGGGAGGAGTCAAGGAAGTTGTCATAAGCGTTTCCGGAAAGAGCATTTATGGTGATCTCAAATACGAGAGCGGAGTTCACCGTGTGCAGAGAGTTCCGCAGACTGAATCAAGCGGAAGGGTTCATACATCTGCCGCATCTGTTGCCGTATTTCCGGAAGCTGAAGATGTTGATGTTGAGATAAATGAAAATGATCTGAGGATAGATGTCTTCAGGTCAGGCGGCGCCGGTGGACAGAATGTGAACAAGGTTGAGACTGCCATCCGCATTACACACATTCCAACCGGAATCGTAGTACAGTGCCAGGATGAAAGATCACAGTTGAAGAATAAGACAAAGGCAATGAAGGTACTGAGGTCACGGCTTTATGAGCTTGAACTTGAAAAGCGCGATAAGGAACTGACTTCACAAAGAAAGAAGATGGTTAAGTCAGGTGACAGAAGTGATAAGATCAGAACTTACAACTTTCCGCAAAACAGGCTCACCGATCATAGAATAGGTCTAACGCTTTACAACCTTTCTGATATTATGGAGGGTGATCTTGATGAGATCATTGACAAGCTAAAGACCGCCGACAGAGCAGAGAGACTTGCTTCAGCCGAGTGATATTCGCACTTCATTTTAATTTGCCTGCATAGATTTTCGTGTTGTAATCAATCCGGATAATTCTAGTCGTAGCAGTGTCACCCGCACTATTTACTTTTCAGATCTTGTAACAAACTACGCGGGGACTCTGTGGGGATGGAAATTTCTCCGCGAACTCGGAGCTTTCGTTGTGCAATTTGCGGTTAACTGTATCTCACGATTCTTTGCATTCGAATGAAGAGTTAACCGCGGAGGACGCAGAGTTGTCGCAAAGGTCGCAGAGCATGAGTTGTTGTTTCATGTGGGGTCAGGACTTTCGTCCTTCCGTCCCCGCAGTGTCACCCGG
>CALEVL010000208.1 GCA_937924675.1 uncultured Ignavibacteria bacterium
GCCAAAGCGAGCAATTTTAGGCAATTAGGATGCAGCCTGCCCGGAGAATACTGAATTTCAGCACTTTGCGCAGGCGGGCGGGCGACTTTTCTTTGCCAAGCTTTCTTTAGCCTGCCCTGAGCTTGCCGAAGGGTTCAAAAGAAAGCGGAAATGATTTTATTCTATGTAAATGGTTCGAGCAAACTGTTTTCCAAGTAAAACGTTTTGGACAGATGTGTATTCTGAAATGATTCCCGTTGATTAATATGCTCTGAAGCACTTTCTTCTTAATAAGCTTCTCAAGTTCATCATACATTAATCAACCTCAAATAGACTTCTATTTCATAAACGCATTTTTTAAATCAAATATCTTCTTCTTCGCGAGTATTCATCCCCCCAAAAAAAAGAATATCAAGCAGTTCTCTTTGCACCTCCGCGCTTTTGCTTGAGCAATGGATTTCGCGCAAGATTTCAAAAGTAAATTGTATAGAACACTCTGTATCTTTATCTTACAAAAAAAACACCAATATTTGAATTCCGCTATTCTCGAAACAGAATTTGTTGTCTGCGATGTGGAAACTACGGGCCTCAGTCCGGCAAGCAACAGAATAACGGAAATTGCTCTTATAAAAGTTCTGAACGGCGAGATCACCGAGAGATTCACGACACTTATCAATCCCGGTCAGCATATACCCCTTGAGATTACACATCTGACGGGCATTTCCGACAGTGACGTTTTTGGCAAACCCGGATTTGAAGAAATCTCTTCAACCATCCTTTCTTTCTTTGGCAATTATGACAACAAGCCGATCATCTTTGTTGGTCACAATGCAGCATTCGATTATAAGTTCCTTCAGCATTCATTTGCACGTACCGAAAGATTCTTTGATATGAAAGTCCTTTGCACCTGTAAACTTGCGAGAAGATTACTGAAGAGACTCCGAAGCAAGTCCCTCATCAATGTTGCTTCATACTTCGGAATAAAGTTTGACAGACAACACAGAGCTTATGATGATGCGCTTGCTACGGCAAAGATTCTCATTAATTTCATGGATATCCTTCAGAGCGAATATGAGTTTGACAAGACTATCGAAGTTCTACGCTTTCAGAACAGCCGCATCTATACTTCTGAGAACAAATCACCCGCACTTAAACGGCTCAAGATATCGCTGAAGGATTTTCCAAAACTTCCCGGCGTTTACTTCATGCGCGATAAGTCGGGCGATATACTTTACATAGGAAAAGCAAAGAATCTCCGTGAAAGACTCTCGTCATACTTCAGATACAACTCTGAGCTTCCGCCGAGAATCAGCCGCCTGATCAGTTCAGTGGCTTCCGTTGACTATGAAACTACCGGATCAGAACTATCTGCTCTCATACTCGAATCCAAACTGATCAAGAAGCACAAGCCGAGATTCAATTCAGCAATGAAGCGATTCAGGTTTCACCCGTTTCTTAAGATCGATATTCAAAATGATTATCCGAGAATTGAAAAGGTATATGAGATTGAAAACGACGGAGCAAACTACTACGGACCGTTCTCAAGCGGAATGACAGTGAACCGGCTTCTTAAAGACATTAACGAAAAGTTTTATATAAGAAAGTGCGAGCCGAAAAAACTCAGACCTTCTGCGCAGCATCCAACCTGCATGTATCATGAGATCGGGAAGTGCAATGCACCGTGCAATTACAGTGAATCAAAATCAGAATACAAAGACCAGGTGCTTAAGGTACATGAGTTTCTGATTTCAGATAACGGCACTTCTGCTCAAAAACTATATGAAGAAAAAATGCAGGAGCATGCGGTCAATATGGAATTTGAGCGCGCGGCTTTTTTGCGGGACAGGATCAATGACATTAACAAGGTAATGAGCTATCAGAAAGTGATCACACCTGTCATCAACGGAAAGAAGATAATTATTAAATGCAGGAATCAAATGCAGACAGAAATCTTCTTCATTCAAAACGGCAAACTTGTAAAAACATACAATATTGACGAGAAGAATTCTGAAGATCAAAGAAACATATTAGAAGATCTGACTGAAACAACCGAATATCTGTACTTTTCTTTGAGCAAATTTGCCCGTCACAAATTCACTCCGCAGGAACTCGATGAGATAAAGGTCATCTCCAACTGGCTTGCCCTCAACCGCGACCGCAACAGTGTCTTTGAGATCGGTGAGCATCATTCGGAAGAGGATGTGCTTGGGTTTTTGGCTGCAATTCAAATTTAATTCAACGAATAGTTAGCCTTACTAAACTATAGCCGGTGTAATTGTCTGTTACCAGGTCATCTCAACTTTAACACTCAAACTATTAGGATTCAACTGCAGAACATAAATAAGTTGATAGTGTGTATAAAACGGAATATTTTGTGTACAACTAAATAAAACGGATATATGAGAACAAACATTGTAATCGATGACAAGCTTATGAAAGCTGCGAAGAAAATCAGCAGAGTAAAAACAAAAAGAGAAGTTGTTGAATTAGCGTTGACATCCTACATAAAGACTCAGCAAAGAAAGGAATTGCTTAAGCTGTTCGGGAAAGTAAAATGGGAAGGTGACCTTAATAAGATGAGGTCAAAGTAAATGCATCCGGCTCTTATTGACACACCGGTTTGGATTGACTTTTTTCACGGAAAGGAAAACCAACAAACAATACTGACGAGAAGACTTCTGGAGGAAGAGATCCCCGTCTATACTTGCCCTTTGGTAATTCAGGAAGTTCTGCAAGGTGTGAAGAATGATAGTGATTACGAGAATGTGAAATTGAACTTATTAAACCTTGAGATTCTTTTTATTGAACAAATAGAGGCTGCAATAGGTGCAGCAGACTTGTACAGGTCTTTGCGAAAAAAGGGATTGACCATTAAGAAAATAAATGATTGCACAATTGCCTTTTTCGCCATCTATTTTAGCATTCATCTTCTTCACAAAGATAATGACTTCAACTTAATCGCCAGAAAAACAAATCTGAAAGTCCTCTAACCCAGTATTCATTTCTTTTACGAAAAATCCTCAACGTATTAGAAAGGAAATTACTAAAATTAGCCTGCTCGCAACTTCCATTCTCAACTCTCAACTCTTCCCGAAGTAACGGCTTCGCCGCTACTCTTAACTTTCCCGTCTGTGACGGGCAGGCAACTTTTAACTTTCAACTCTTTTTCAATTTCTTCTTATAAGCTGCTCCGTTGCCGTTTGTTGTGACCGATAGTCCGGGCACCGGAAGATGCGGCCTTACTGTAAAATCAGGCAATGCCACCGGATTACTCTTCAGTTGATTCATTGCGATCTCAATCGCCTTGTCAAGTTGCGGATCCCTGCCCTCCGCAAAATCCTGCGGCGTAATGTCAACTTCAATATCAGGATCCGTTCCGTAATTCTCAACTCCCCAACCCACATCCTTCATATAAAATGCATACTCCGGCTGTGATGTCAGCGTGCCGTCTGCAAGGGCAAGCTTAGGATTGATGCCGATAACACCGCCCCATGTCCTCTTGCCGACCAGCGTTCCGAGTTTCATCTGTTTAAAGTTGTGACTGAAAATGTCCCCGTCTGATCCTGCATATTCATCCGTCACGGCAACAATCGGACCGGCAACACTGTGGCTTGGATATGGTGATACGGCTCCCCATCTTGATATGTCATAACCAAGTTGCTTGCGCGCAAGCTTCTCGAGTATCAATTGAGAAACATGTCCGCCGCCGTTGTCTCTGATATCAACTACAAGACCTTCTCTGGCTGATTCGTAAATATAATATCTGTGAAACTCCGAGTATCCGTCAGGTCCCATGTCAGGAATGTGAAGATAACCCAGCTTGCCTTTTGATTTGTCATGTACATACTTCCTCTTCGTTTCAACCCATTCACGGTATCTTGCACCATAATCAGATGCAACCGTCTTCACATCCACAGTCTTTATCTTGCCTGATTTCTTTGACTTAACAGTAAGGCTGACAACACTGTTTGCCTGATTGACAAGATATGCTGCAGGAGATGTCTGAGCATTGAGACGTTCACCGTTGATTTCAAGAAGAAGATCACCAACTTCAATATTTGCTCCCGGACTCATCAGAGGTGAATTAGTCTTCCACGAATCTCCTTTGATGATATGAGTTATTCTGTAAGCTTTCTCCTTAAGATCATACTCGAAATTTGCACAAAGACTTCCGAGTTTGTAGTTTGGCGACGGTTTATAATCTCCGCCCCATTCGTAAGCATGTGATGTGCCGAGTTCTCCCTGCATCTCCCATATCAGATCTGAAAACTCAGACCTAGTTGCGATCTTGTCAAGCAGAGGATAATATCTTTCATAGACGGCTTTCCAATCTACACCCGACATGTCCGGCGTCCAGAAGTGTTCTTTCTGCAATCGCCAGGCTTCGCTATACATTTGTTTCCATTCGCTCATAGGATCTATGTTCACTTTAATCCGGTTGAGATCAAGCCAGTCGCTTTTTCCGGAATAATTCGAACTGCTTCCGGAATCATCGGCTTCTTCAAAAATATCTGCTTTCAAGTAAAGACTGTTCAGATGCCTGTAAACAAGGCTCTTGCCGTTCATTGATACTCTGAAACTCACAACTTTTTTTGCTATATGCTCAACCTTCTGTGTGTTGAAATCAAATCTGTCAAGAGCTTCGTCTGAGGGATGCTTCTCCCAGAACCAATGATGAAGCGAACCGTTGATCGGTTCGCGGCTGCATACCAGCCCGTCTTTGACAGCCGCAATTTGAATATAATTTTTCTCGGGCAAAGGAAACGAAAAGATTCTTTCATGTATTCCTTCGAAATCAATTTCTACCTTTAACTCATTCTTACCTTTCTTCCCTCCCTTTTTCTTTCCTTTAAAGATCTGCCTGTATTCAGGTGTAAAGGGAGACAAAGTATCCTTCTTTAAGGTAATGAGGTATGGCCTTATTCCGAGAGGAAATCCGAGTTGAAAATAACTCGTGTCATAGACAGGATTGAATTCCCTTGCTGATAAGAAGTAAAGAAATCGTCCGTCCGGATCCCATACAGGTTGCGTATCGCGAAAACCGGGTGTCGTTATCATCGTGCTCTTTCCGGTGTCGAGACTATACAAATAAACAGACCCCAGAAATTCTGCATTGGACATGCTGTAAGCAATCCATCTGCCGTCAGGTGAAAATGAAAAATCTTCTATTCTCTCAAAATTACTTCGCGCAATTTTTGTGATCTTTTCTTTTTCAAGATCAATCAGGAACAGATCATACCTGTTGTTTGATACTGCAATCTTCTTTTCTTTTGGAGAAACTCTCATCCGTGCTACGATCCCGATGTCGGCATTCTTGATTTTCTTTACGGCTTTCTTGCCGTTTGATTCCTTCAGTGAATGCACTTCAATAAATTCATTTCCATCTTCATCTGAAATTGTGACTATATTTTCTCCGTCATGCAACCAGTTCGTAAGACGATAGCGAACACCATGTGTCTTGCCGGTTTGAATAACAGGTCCTTCCCAATTGGAAAATACAAATGGTTTTCCTCTTGAAGTTGCGATCATCTTTGTACCGTTGGGACTGATGTTGTAGTCTTCAAGATATCTTCCGGCATCAACAAATTTTCTCTGCCTTTGTATCTGAGGACTATGGTAATGAATTTCTATTTGCCACTCTCTTTCTTCCGCTGTATCATACACAAAGATCTCCGCGCCGCAATGATAGACAATTTTTGATCCGTCTGTAGTAGCGTTGCGAACATAGTAATCTTTGTTGTTCGAGTGCTTTGTGATCGACTTACCTTTCACATCGCATGAATACAGCGATCCGAGTCCTTCATGATCAGAGATAAAATAAATCCTGTCGCCTATCCACATCGGGCTTGCAAGATTGCCCTTGATATCTGAAAGGAAGCGTTCGAATTTTCCGTTGCCTTTCCTGTCAATCCAGAATACACCTGCTGTGCCGCCTTTGTATCTTTTCCATCTTGCCGGATCAAGCGTATTTCTTCCGAGCAGAATTTGCTTGCCCGGTCCGAAAGCAATGTTATTTGCAGGACCAAGATTAAGACTTTCCGGTTGGCCGCCTTCAACAGGAACTTTCCATATTTCGGTTCTATCCGGAAGCTTTGACAAGGCTGATGTAGCAAATAATATATGCTTTCCGTCCGGAGTCCAACCGATTACATTTGTATTTCTTCCAAGAAAAGTCAAACGCCGGTTTGCACCGCCCATCGAAGGGATTACATAAACATCCTTTTCACCTTCCTCCTTGCCCGCAAAGGCAATGTGCCTGCCGTCGGGTGAGTAATGTGGAAAAGACACTTCGCCGGAATTTGATGTGAGTCGTCGTGCAACTCCTCCTGAAGACGGGACTTCCCAGAGATCATCCTCGCAAACAAACACAGTTCCGAGATTGCTAATAGTGGGGTAACGCTTATAACCTGATCTGTTCATTTTTGCAACAAAGTTTATTGCTAATTGTTTTAAGTGGAATATTAGCGGTTTAGAATAGTTTAATTTAACATAATTAGATTTTATGTTCTATAAATTTCTCGGGGCTTCGGGGGCATACTCCAAACGAGTTGAGCAATGATGAATTCATTTTAATATTAGTACTTGGCCGGCTTAAGAAGATGTATCAGAAGATATCAGTAAGTTGCGTGTGACGGTAACTCGTTCAGTATTATGATTCTACTTTTCACCAACAGTAACTTCATAAAGAGACTCTCCATTTCCGTTTGTATAGATTTTTGTAAATGAAGTATTTCTCACACCGCAGGTTTCATCAACTGATTTAATGAAGTCATGAACTCCGTATCCCCAATTCTGATGTATTATTTTCTTCTTGCTTAACAATACATCCTTAATGCTTTCATTGGATATTGAATAGAAATTCTCTTGCCAGGGATTATAGAAAATATGGTTCGGCTGAAGTTTGCAGAGCAAAGCACGATATCTTTCCGTCTGAGTGCCTGCATACGATACGCCGAATGCCAATGCGGGCTGCATTCCTGCAGTCGCAAAAGTTGAAACAACAAATCTTCCATCGAACTCTTCCCTAAGCATCTTGTCAATTTGTGTGGCTTCATTCTTTTGAAATGATCCTAAACTGTAGTTGAAGAGTACCTGATACATTCCCCACGCAACAATCAAAACGAAAATGATAGAATAGCTATATGCTATTTTCACACCTTTGAAGAATGATGCAAGCAAGGATGCGCAGAGGGAAAGAGAAAATATTGACAGCATGAAAGCCGGGATCATGTAATGCTGTCTGTATTGCTTTGCCACTATCAATATCTGAATTGTCATTGTTATAGATGTTGCCACCAACAGCTTAAATTGTCTTTGCAGTGATGGATCTGTATTTATTAAGCTTCTTTTATTCAGACTTACGAAAGTGGTTACAATTGTTACAGCATAAGTTATAAGGAAGAATGTATCTTTTTCAAAAATCATAACCAGATGTTCCAGAAATTCTTTCGGATTAATTATTGTAGCATCACCTTCACCGTAGTTACCGCTTCTGATAAGTAAGTTCTTCACCCAATTCGCAAACTCACCGTAGTTCCCGATTGCAGGTAAAACAAAAAACAAGAATGCAACCATTGAAACAACAATGAACGTCATCTTGCCCCTTATTCCTTTTATAAGCAAAAGAGGAAAGACCGCCATAGGAAAGAAACTGATCTTGGTTGCCATTCCAAATGCAAAAACGAGGGCAAATGAGATTATGATCCACAGCTTCGATGAGGAACTTTTCTCATCGTTATACAAGCAGTATATCAACAGACATAACATGCAGATTGTTATGAAGATCAAAAAATTATCCGGCGCTACAATGATGTAGCCATAGAAGTTTTCAATGGAAGAAAAAGGCGACAATTGTATCATCAATGAATACCAAATGTTGCCTGACACTTTCAGAGTAACTAATCCAAGCAGAAAAAGAAAAAGAGTGTTGATAAATCCGAAGATTCTGTTTATCAGACTTAGATACTCCTCAGGATTCTTGAGTACGTCATTAACAATATCATCTCCTGAATTTCTGAATGAATGGCAGATATTGATTATCACTGCGCCTGCAGTCTGAACCGTGGTTCCGGGATGATCGAAATGACCGACACCGTAACCGCTCATCTGTGACAGGTTAAGTGAATTGATAAGATAGACATAAGTTGGATCGTAAAAATTCAGATAGTATGGTCCTTGCGCTTGTTTCAGTAATGTACCCGAAAGAAAAAAGAGCAACGGGATGATCAGGAGCAGTGAGTACTTCATGCTTGAATTCGGTTTCATTATCCTATTTAAGATATAGTTCATAAACCGTTTCCATGTTTCCGTTCTGCATCAGCAATTTCTTATCTGTTACTGTAACATCATAATCATCTTCCAGACATTTGACTGCCATATCTATTGAAGTATTCGGCATTAACTGCATGACTATTCTTTCTTTTCCTGATATTTCCTTTCCTATATCTATACTGTCTGAAATTGTAAAGAGTTTGTTCTCCCAAAAATTATGGAAGATCTTTGCAGAAGTCCTCTTAGAGAATTCCTTCTGAAACATTGGAGTTCTCTTTCCGCTATAACCGTACATCACACAAAGAGCAAGCGTACAGTCCTCATTTGCTGTTCCTACGCTGGGAATCACGGTTGCGGATGTATTATCAATTTCCTTTACAAGTTTGTTAAGTTTGAGAGCCTCGTCGCGAAACGTTGATGCCTCATAGTAAGAACTTGCAAATTCATATCCGGAAAATAGAAGAACTAACACAAAGGCAGAAAGATATACCAGATTATAAACTGATTTACGATTGATATTCATCGATCCAATCATAAACGGAATTAGAAAGGCGAGTCCTGTCAGTGTCAGCATCAGTGATGGAATAATATAGTATTGTGCATAAGGAAGATAGTTTTTCGCTACGACCATCACCTGAAATGCCATAGTGAAAATGATGACCCAAAGCACTCTTCTCAGTTTTTGCAATGTTGAATTGCTCTGAACTGATCTGTCATTTCGCCAAACAAGCAGATCATAAACAAGAGCTATAATGATAAAGAGGAAAATTATTGCGAAGAAAAAATCCTTTGAGAAGATCTGTGCAATATTTTCAAGATACAAAGATAAGTTAAATCTGGACAGATCAGTCTTCCCATGAATGCCGTTGTTTACTGTTAGATTACCGGACCACTTCAGAAACCGACCAATGTTTGATATTGCAGGCAAGAAGAAAATCAAGAAAGTGAATACCGAGACAAACATGAAGATCAACTTGTTTCGAATGCCTTTCAGCAACAGAAGAGGCAGTAGGCAAACCGGCACAAAGTTCAGCTTAGACACCGAACCAAATCCGCAAACAACTCCAAACATGATCGCAACTCCAAGCATGTGTTTATCAGAATCATCATCGTAAACATAGTACACAAGAATTCCGGAAATAAGAATCATTGAAAGGATCAGAAAATTTTCCGGAGAAAAAATCACGAGTCCGTAATATATCTCAAAGGATATAAAAACAGAAAGCTGAAAAAGGAGACTGAAGAAGAGATTAGTTGTTTTCCGGTAAGCAAAGATTCCAAGGGCAAGCAAGGCAAGGCAATTGATCAGTACAAGTGATTTGTTAAGTATGTTCAGAAAGGATTCGGGATCTGAAAAGACAGAGTCGAGTATCTGTGCTTCTGATTTTCCAAGAAGCAGAATTTTTAAGATGACTGCACCGAAGATCTGGAGAGAGGTTCCCGGGTGATCAATATGCCCAACGTTTTCAAACTGCATCACATTAATAGAATTCACAAGATACACATAACCCGGATCATAGTAGTTCAGGTAGTATGGTCCGCCTGCAAGCTTAAAGAAATAAGCAGCAAGAAATAAGAGCACCGGAAGAATGCTCAATATTGTAATTGCACCGAAATTGTCTTTCGTGAATTTAATCAATGCAAACAGCCTGCTAAAAAGAATGATACCAATTTTTGTTTTATTCGTGCTAAGTTCAATTCAAAACCATCTTATGTTGTTGCTTTTCTTCTCAGACAGTTGTTGAATTCCCGAATGTAATGGCGACTTATGTTTGAAAAGCTCAGTCAATTTAAAGCGTAACTGAATTTTCTCTTTAGCTTGTTTATTGGATTTTCTATTAGATACCATGATAACGTGCAAAGCATTACAAGCATTACAAACTGAGCAACAAAGTTAGTGTACATATTTTGTATAGGCGGCAATCCAAGTGAAGAATAGACCAGTGGAATGAAATTGTGATACAGATACAAACCATAACTGATCTTTCCCAGAAATATAAGTACCGGATTCTCTAAAATACTTCCTGCAATGCCTTTGAAACCTTTGCTTGCTTTGAATATGATGAGCATGCAAATTGCAGAAATACAGAACCTGAAAAGAAATACACTTATTGCGTTTTCACTGAAAAGGTAAAGAACCAGAATCACAACAATATTTGCTATCAGGAACGCATACACAATTGCCGGTTTTCTCAGAGGTGACTTCTCATCCGAAATGCTCCAGTATGCAATCAGAGCACCAAGTCCGAAACAATCCATACATGAGGGTGTTAGTATGTGAATAAACATTGAAGTCCATTCCGTGCGATCACTCAGCATGTATAACACGGTTCGGAATACCGGTCCAAGGATTGTGATCGCTACTATGCTTTTTAGTAAATGTTTCTTTGGAATGAAGAGAATTATGAACGGCCAAATGATATAAAACTGTTCTTCGACCGCCAGAGTCCACAGATGTGAAAGACTTCCCGCCCAATTGTTTATTTCATAGAAGTAGATGTTCGATGCATAAAACAGAAACCAAAGAAACTTATCTCTTATACTTTCAACATTGAAAAAATATAAGACAAAGATGGTGAGATAATATACAGGAAAAATTCTTAGCGTCCTCCTGATATAGAATTGTCTCAACGAATGAAACTTGTTTACACTCTTATTCTCTGCTGTCGTTCTGCTTCTGAGAAGTATTTGAGTGATAAGAAATCCGCTGAGAACAAAGAAGAGTGTTACGCCCGTCATACCAAGCGGGAAGACCTTTGTCCATGATGCCTGATGCAGCCAGTGCTCAAGCAAAACGAAGAACACGGCAAAGGTTCTCAACGAATCAAGCTGCGGCATGTAATTTCTTACATCACCTGCATTCAAATTTTCAAGAGTATTCTTATCAGGCATCTCTACGGTGAGCCTCAGTCAAAAGGGTTTTTACTTGTCTTGAAGAAACAGACAGGTTCAAACAACACCTTCTTAGAAAAATTTTGGTTTGAAAATATTGCAATGAATTTAGTGCTTTGAATAATTTGAATAAACGTAATTCTTTTAAGTTTAGAAAGGAATCAACAACCAGGACAAATTCGTTATACTGATCGCAAGACTTGATTGCAGTTACGGCAACGACAAAATGAATACTTAAATTAATTTCGCTTTTGCATATTAGCGGAGATCTGTAAGCGAGAAATGCCCAACAAACCTTACTTTGTGAACACAAAGGTTTGAACCTTAAACGATATATCATTAAGAATGGTAAAGCAATGTCTCTAAAAGTCATCGGCACAGGACTCGGACGAACAGGAACGTTCTCCCTTAAGCTTGCTCTCGAGCATCTGGGATTCGGAAAGTGTTTTCATATGCTTGAAATGTTTCACAATCCTTCCGATATCAGATACTTTAAGAAAGCAGAGAAAGGTGAACCGGTAGATTGGAACGGACTCTTTAAGAACTACAAAGCAGTAGTAGATTATCCTGCTGCCAGATATTACAGGCAGATCACCGCGCATTTTCCGGAAGCAAAGATCATTCATACACACAGAGATCCCGATGAATGGTATGAAAGCGCCAGAGAGACCATATTCTGGGTGAACAGAATGCCGCTTAGCAAGATCATGGAATTTGCATTACATTTTCCTTTCAAGAAGGAAACAAGGAAACGCCTTCCATTACTGATTTATAACAGAAAACTCATGCACATTGAATTTGGAAAAGATCTGTCAGATAAGAAAGAAGTTCTTAACAGGTTTGAAAGACATACTGAAAAGGTATTGAAGCAATTCTCTTCAGAGAGATTACTGCTTTTCAATTCAAAGGAAGGTTGGATACCTCTGTGCAGATTTCTGAATGTGCCTGTTCCTGAAATTGGATTTCCTCATTCAAACAAGCGTGAAGAGTTCTTTGGCAAAGTTGAAGTCATTGGCAAAGGAAATTTTCTTCCTGAGGTAAAGATATGAAACACTTACCCGAAATTATGATTACAGTATTGATGAACATAACCGCAATCGAGTCATGATTAATATACGAAAGGCAACATTGGATGATGTTGATTCAATTCGTGAGATGTACAGGGATATAATTTTTAGCATCAACAGCAAAGACTATAACATTGACCAACTCACAGTCTGGGCATCATTCAGTGAGAACAGGAATGCCTGGACAAAAAGAATCCTGGAACAACATTTTCTTGTTGCTGTGGTTGAAGCTGAGTTGGCAGGATTTTCTTCTATTTCTGATGATGGATATATTGACTTCATGTTCACTCACAAAGATCATCAGGGTGAAGGCATCGCGTCAGAAATGTTGCTGAAACTGGAAGATCTTGTATCCGGGAAACAAGTTAACAAGATCTGGGCTGTCGTTAGTATTACTGCACGACCGTTCTTCCTGAAAAAAGGTTTTAGAATTACAGAAAGATTCACAAAGGAAGTAAAAGGTGTAAAGTTTGATGATTGCATCATGACAAAATATCTGAATCAAAAAGAGGGAAGTTCAAAGGAAAATGATATCGAAGTAAGATTGATCACTCACGGTTCTGAAGAATACAAATCAGAACTGGAACTCCGGAACAAGATCCTTCGCATCCCTCTCGGACTTGATGTTCACCAAGATGATCTTAGTAATGAACACCTTCATCATCATATTGGCGCTTTTGAAAATGACAGGCTGATAGGTATTCTTGTATTGACACCTCTGAACAGTTCGGAAGTAAAGATGAGACAGGTAGCAGTGGATGAGTCATTGCAGAGCAGGGGAATAGGAAAGAAACTTGTTGAATTTTCCGAGCAATTTGCAAAAGATAATGGATTCAAAAAAATAGTGATGAATGCACGGGATGTGGCAGTTCCGTTTTATGAAAAGCTCGGATACAAGAAAGACGGGGACATGTTCGTTGAAGTTACTATTCCTCATTTCAAACTATATAAAAATCTTCATGGAGATTAGACTCTCGACAAAAGAAGATTTAACGGCGATCGATGAGTTTGATATTTTTCTCGGGAACAGAATGACCGAGATCGAAAGGGGTGAGCTTTGGGTAGCTTTGGAAGAAGGCAAGATAATTGGTTTTATGTCTTTCAACGATCAGTTTTACGCGCATCCCTTCGTTCATTTTCTGAATGTGCGAAAAGAATATCGGAGACGCGGAGCAGGAGCTGCGCTTATGATGAAGTTTGAAGAGTTATGCAAAGACAAAGAAAGAATTTTTACATCAACCGAGAGTTACAATCTGCCGATGCTCTTGTTGCTTGACAAGCTTGATTACAAATGCTGCGGAGTTGTTGATAAGATTCAAAAGGAATCAGAGATCATCTTCTGTAAAGACCTCAACTCTGAAGACTAATCTGATTCAGAGTCAAGTTATGAAGTAATTGAAAAAAACTATTTCTAATTTTTAATTCCTAATTTCTAATTGCTCTTCAGAGATCATCTTCTGTAAAGACCTCAACTCTAAAGAGTAACCTGATTCACAATCAAGTTATGAAGTAATTGGAAAACACTATTTCTAATTTTTAATTCCTAATTTCTAATTGCTCTTCAGAGATCATCTTCTGTAAAGACCTCAATTCAATCGAGTAATCTGATTCACATTCCCGTTATGAAGTCCTGCGCAAAGAACAATTTTTAATTTCTAATTCCTAATTTCTAATTGCTCTTCAGTAACTTCTTCCTCGTCTTTCGAAAACAAAAATGTCAGATACGCATTTGCAAGTTTCTCCAATACTGAGTTCTGCCTGAGCCGCTGATGCAGGTTTTCAAAATCAACCCTGTCAAGTTCCTGATCCTGATTGAAGCATGTAAACACAAAGGACTCCTTGCCCGTAACAGGATCAACATGCCTCTGCAAACACTGCGCACAGATCTCCTTCATCATACACTGCATTGGCGAGTTGATGCTCCCTATCCCGGTATGCTTTCCAAACTTGTCTTTAAAGACTGTATATCTTGCAACTTTAACTGCATTCATCATCCTGTCACTTCCGATCGTTATGATACGGCTTACATCCTTAAAATCAACAAATGCCTTTCCAAGTGTTCCTTCTGAAAATGCCTTCATTGCCTCAACAATATTTGCTTTGATCGAGAGATCCTGTTCACGTCTTGGCATGATCATCTCTCCCGTGTCATTGCTCCATATCACCTGATCTGCTCCTGCCTCGACTTCATCCATCTTAAAAACATCTTTGGAATCTTTGTAACCCGCAAAATAAATGACCTTGTTGTTTCTCTTTCTCAGCGCATCGGCTATGGAAAATAAAACTGCATTTCCGAGTCCGCCGCCGGCAAGCAATACTGTTTCATTCTCCGGAATTGTTGTCGGAGTTCCTGTCGGTCCCATAACTATAACACGTTCACCCTTCTGCAGAAGCTCCGTCAACCGTGACGAAACACCCATCTCAAGAACTATCATCGACAGCAGTCCCTTTTCCGGATCGGTCCATGCGCCCGTCATTGCCATACCTTCTGTAGTCAGTTTTGCTCCGTTGATTATCGGCGCGGTCAGTTCGTAATTCTGCAATCTGTAAAACTGTCCGGGCCGGAATTTCTTTGCCGCATAAGGAGCATGTACAATTATCTCTACAATTGTCGGCGTCAATCTTTCAACGCTGTGCACGGTAGATGTAAGTGCTTCATCAAGATGATGCACAAACTCAGAAAACTTCTCATCTCTTTCCTGAACAGATTCTTGGTCATACTTCAGATTCTTTATCTCATCAGAGAAAAGTGTGGCAACGATCTCGTAACCGTCACGCGCTGAAGCCATAGCTTTTACAACGTTCCCCGCATAATCAGGATGATTGTCTCCGTAATATGAAATGAACTTGCCGTCCTTTTCATAGGAAGTGAACAAGCCGGTTTCGTTTTCCTTTGCCTCAACAAGTACATGCTTTCCGTTATCATCTTTCATGATCTTGTGCTCGCGGAAGAAATATTCTTTCTCATCAAGAAGAAACGTTCCCGGATGTTCTCTTTCATAAACTATATTGGGCGAGGTTCCTGCGGCAACAAGAATTGTCTTTGCGGGAATTGTGATCATCTCTTCCGAATCCTTGTAACGCGTCCTTCCCGTCTCTGCATCTTTGATAATGTTCTGCTTTGCGAAGATGAGTTCCTTTACCGCGCCTTTTTCATCAGGCACGGCTTCAACCGGCGAGATGCCTTCAAAAATATTTATTCCCTGTTTAAGCGCTTCGCGAATCTCTTCATGATTCAGGCGGTATGCGGGAGAATCAATTAGCAGCTTTCTGTAAGCCATTGTGACTCCGCCCCACTTGTTCATAAGTGTTATGAGATCGGGTTCGCGATTCTCTGCACCGGCGGTACTTATCTCTTCCGATATCTCACGGGCGTGATCTATGAAAGTTGTCATCACTTCTCTTTCTTCTTCATCGAACATCGTCCAGAATTTATCCTCTCCGAATTTGGATGAAATGTCTTCATACTTTTTCAATGCTTTTAGTACCTGCACGGGATAGTATGCAAGAATTTCCGTTGATGCATCGATAGCCGTAAGACCGCCGCCGATAACTATTGCCGGAAGTCTTATCTGAAGATTGGCAAAATTGTCCTTCTTCGCGGCGCCTGTCAACTGTAAAGCCATCAGAAAATCGGACGCCTTCCTGATTCCACGGATGAGATTATTCTTCATCCCGATTATCGTCGGTTTGCCCGCACCGGTTGCAAGAGCAATATGATCGAAGCCAAGATTCCATGCATCATCTATCTCCAATGTTCCGCCGAATCTTATGCCGTCATAAAGTCGGAAATGTTTTCTTCGAGCAATGTTGATGTAGATTGCCGTGAGAAAATTCTTGTCCCATCTTACAGTGATACCATACTCTGATACTCCTCCGAATCCCTGCAGTATCCTCTTGTCGAGGTCTTCTTCGATCTCTTCATAAAAGAACTTCACAGGCTCGGGAAATTTCACCCAACCGTTGCTGTCTTTTGTTCCTGCATATTTCTCATGAACTTTCTCTATCTTCAGTCCGTCAATTCCAACAACGCCGAAACCTTCAGTTATGAGATGATGAGTGAGTGTATATCCCGCAGGACCCATACCAACCACCAATACATTTTTCCCGTTGTACGGAAGTTCATACGGGAATTTTATGTTCAGCGGATTCCATCTTGTTAGCAGTGAATATATCTCGTAACCGTAAGGAAGTTTGAATATGTCAGTTAGAATACTTGTCTCGATCTGTGGAATATTCACCGGCTCCTGATTCTGAAAGATGCATGATTTCATGCAATCATTACAGATCCTGTGACCCGTTCCGGGAAGATTCGGATTGTCAATAATGATAATCGCAAGTGCGGCAAGCGGAAATCCTTCATTGCGGACATACTGCATCTCGGAGACTTTTTCATCAAGCGGACATCCGCTTAGAGTGATCCCTAAAGGATTCTTTTTGATGTTGCCTGATTTTTCTTTATACCCTTTCGTGCATGAATCCTTGTCCCTGTCATGACAGAACATGCAGTAGTTTACCTGCTGTGCAATGTGCCTGCTATCCATGCGAGGATCTGTGAGATTGAATCCACTGCGATGAGTCAGTTTATCTTCCGCAGCATGCTTTACTCCGTTTGTTTCTTCCATCCTAACAAGGTGCGTGAAGTCAAGCTTCTCCGGGTCGAAGTAGGAAACCCAGTTCTCTGTATTCCTGTCAAAATACTTCTTCGCATAGAGCCATTTGAAAAGCTCGTTGAGAATCTGCCGCAGTTTTGCAAGTTCACTGTGTTCAAGGTTTTCGCCGTCCTCAAACATTCCGGCACTCTTAATTATCCCAATCGTTTTCTCTGTTACAAGTATCGATTCTTCCGGGATCGTAAACCCTTCGGGAGCAAACTTGTCGCCTTCATAAAACCATCGCAGATGCTTTTCAACCTCAGCAAGCTTCATCATCATCGAGGCAGTGTACTTTTCTTCGTCATGCAGGAAATCCTCCGGAGAGAAAAATTCTCCTTTGATCATCGAGGCAAATCCGTCAAGCTTTTTCCAGTTCATGCTTTCAAGATCCTGAGGCTTGAATTTCTTCAGTACTTTTTTCTGAATGATCTCCTTGTTAAAATTCAGTATGTCCTTTTCATATTCTTTCCGGCTGATGAATTTCTTCTGATATTCTTTGAGATTGAATAATTCTGTTATGAAGTCGGAGAGCACAAGTGATGCATCTATCAGCGTTGCTGAAACTTCCAGTGAGGTCATGCCTTCTGCATTTGTAGTTCTGTACTTCACAAAAACATCAAACTTTGCCTTATCAATAGATGCAAAATATTTGTCGAAGTCATCCGCAAGTTGCCTGAGCTTAAAGCTGTCGAACAAATCTTTGAATGTATATCCGAATGCCGGATTTAAGATATCAGTATGATTATTATTCATTTGGGATATTAATGCCGCAATTTACTCTAATTCTGTTTCTATTAAAATGCATTGAATGGGTAACATGTATTTCGAACTGCCATTGCAATTTTTCTTATCAGTATCTTGGGATCATACAGAACTGTCACTAATCAAGCATACTGAAATGATGAAGCATTTACGCCTGCATAGCGATGTATGACTTATTCTATCTACCGATCTTTCTTTAATGACATAAAATGAATTGCTTGTAACTCTGAATGTGAATAGTTTTGAGAAATTTCAATGCATGAAAGACCATTTTAAAGATCTTCAGCAGTTCAATCAATGGGCAAACGAAGTTGTTGCAGAAGCAATTGAAAACAATAACGTTCCTCCAAAAGCCGTTGAGCTGATGTCACACATTGTCAACGCTAATATTCTATGGCTTGATCGGCTTGAGGGAAGAATCTCAGAAACGGAAGTTTGGAGAGTGTATGAGAAAGTCAAACTCAAAGATGTTTTGGCAAAGTCAGATCTTGCGCTGATGAATTTTATTCTCGATGCCGATGAAAGCAAGTTCTCTGAAACGATAGACTATACAAATTCAAAGGGGGAGGTATTCAGCTCGGTTGTTGGCGAAATACTGACACATATCTGCGTTCATTCGGCTTATCACAGGGGACAGATCATTTCAATAATAAAAGACACTGTCTCACCAATTCCATATACAGACTATATTCATTATGCAAGAAAAATCAAACAGCCATGAAAATAAAGGGGAACCTTGTAGATGTTCTTAAGAGAGAGATCTATCCCGCGGAGATTACCGTTGAAGCCGGAAAGATCTTACGGATAGAGAAGTTGGATGAACAAATGTCCGGCTACATACTGCCGGGATTCATTGACTCGCATGTTCATGTAGAAAGTTCAATGCTGATTCCGTCTGAATTTGCGCGGATTGCAGTCACTCACGGAACTGTTGCAACCATTTCTGATCCGCATGAGATTGGTAATGTTCTTGGGATCGATGGAATCAGATACATGATCAATAACGGGAAGAAAGTTCCGTTCAAGTTTTTCTTCGGTGCGTCATCATGCGTACCGGCAACAACTTTTGAAACTGCCGGTGCAACAATTGATCCGGCCGGAATAAGAGAACTGTTTGAACAAGACGGACTCTTGTATTTAAGCGAGATGATGAACTATCCCGGAGTTCTTTTTAAAGAAGATGGCGTGATGGAAAAGATCAGAATAGCACATGAGCTCGGCAAGCCGGTTGACGGCCATGCGCCGGGACTTCGCGGTGATGATGCGAAGAATTACATTGATGCAGGCATCTCAACTGATCATGAATGCTTTACGCTTGATGAGGCACTTGACAAGATCAAATACGGAATGAAGATTCTGATCCGCGAAGGTTCAGCAGCAAAGAATTATGAAGCACTTCATCCGCTCATTGGCCAATATCCGGTGATGGTAATGTTCTGCAGTGATGACAAGCACCCGAATGATCTTGTTGCAGGGCAGATAGACAGAGTAGTTGCAAGATCAATTGAGCTGGGTTATGATCTTTTTGATGTTCTTCGCTGTGCGTGCGTAAATCCTGTGGAGCACTACAAGTGTAATGTAGGATTGCTTCGCGAAGGAGATCCGGCTGACTTCATTTTTGTTGATGATCTGAAAGAGTTTAAAGTTGAAAAGACCTACATCAACGGCGGACTCGTTGCCGAGAATGGAAGATCACTCATTGAGAGAGTTGATGAGATCATCATAAACAACTTCAATCTATCTCATAAATCACCCGATGACTTCCGCATCAAGGCATCTGACAAGAAAAACATTCGTGTTATAGAAGCACTTGATGGTCAGCTTATAACAAACGAACTTCATTATCCTTCAAGAGAAGTGGACGGTTACATTCAATCAGATGTTGACAACGATGTATTGAAAATCGCCGTGGTTGAAAGATACTCAGGCGGCAAGCCGGCGGTTGCGTTTATAAAGAATTTCGGATTGACCCGGGGCGCAATTGCATCATGTGTTGCTCACGATTCACACAATGTGATAGCAGTCGGTGTAACGGATGAAGATATTTGCAAAGCAGTGAATGCTTTGGCAGACAGTAAAGGAGGCATCTGTGTAGTTGCTGACGGAAATGTTAATGTGCTGCCGTTACCGGTTGCCGGTATCATGACAAACGAGGACGGATACATCGTTGCAGAAAAATATACAGCAATAGACAAGCTTGCAAAGGAACTTGGCTCAAAGCTCGGAGCCCCGTTCATGACGCTTTCATTCATGGCATTGCTTGTGATTCCGCAATTGAAGTTGAGTGACAAAGGATTGTTTGACGGAAAGAAGTTTGAGTTTGTTGAGCTGGGGGTGAAGTAATCTGACCCCTCCCCTTCCCTGTCTGAGCCGGGCAGGCCTCCCCTGGAGGGGAGGGGGTTTTTGTCGTTGCGGTGAAGCAGGCGAGTATGAAGCAAAAGTGGAATTTGTTAGAATGGAAATTAGATTTATTCAAAAGATTGCAAGACCCGAAAAACTGTTTTACATTCAAATTACAATTTGCTATTTTTGTTCACTTATTTTTTTAGGAAAGCAAAGAACTGAATCGGACCAAACGATCTTTTTTTTGTTTACTCAAATACAGTTCTTGTTTCACAAAGGAAGACAAATTGAAAGCATCTGCTTAATCTCAATGATGTAGATCATCTTGAGACTACTTGCCTTCCAAACTATTAGTACTTCATTTACTAACTAAACCCAAAACACAAGTCATGAGAAAATTAAATTTTCTGCTTGGTTTTATTCTTTTGTTCTTTGCAACATCTGCTGTAAATTCACAAAATGTAAATGTTAATCCCGGAGCGGGATCTTATCCCACTTTAAAAGATGCGTTTGATGCAATCAATGCCGGAACTCACACAGGAGCAGTAACTATTGATGTTGTTGGCAACACAACAGAAACTGCAACTGCGGTTTTAAATGCAAGCGGAACAGGAGCAGCAAGCTATACCTCCATATTCATGAGCCCTTCAGGCGGAGCAAGAATTATTGAGGGAACTTTAGCCGGCGCAACTACCGGTTCAATAATCAGATTTGCCGGCGCTGACAATGTTACGATAGACGGAAGAATCGGAGGCACAGGAAGAAACCTCACCGTAAGAAATAATTCAGCTTTAACAAATCAAGCATGTATTTTCTTATCGACAATTATTCCGGCTGCAGGTGATACAAACGGATGTCAGAATAATGTTATAAGAAATCTTGAGTTATCCTGCGGTGCAGATCAAAATTCACTGACTACCGCTTTCTTAGCTATTGGGATTACAAGCGGATTGCAAACCGCAACCACAGGAATCGGAACTGCCGGAAGAAATAATGACAACAACCAGTATCTTGATAACAGAATAATAAAAGTCAGATACGGTATATTTCTTGGCGGAGGTGTTGCATTCAATCTGAATGACAATAATGTAGTTTCCAATAACTTAATTGGTCCTGATGCTTACGGGTCAGATCAAATCGGAAAGGCCGGCATATATGTCAACGGACAGAATAACTGTCTTATTTCATGCAATAAGATTCAGAATGTGGGCCGGAACGATAACGTTGCAGGATTGACACCCGGCGCTGACCGATGCGGAATTGGCCTTGGGCAGGAGAACTGGTCATCTTCATCAACGACAACACTTGTCGGTACAAACAACGTTGTAAATGCAAACACAATTATCAACGTTCAGGAAACCCGTGAATTTTCTGCGGTAGGTATAATATGTGCTTCATCTGCTCCTACAAATGGCGGAGTTACAAACAATCTGATCAGCAATAATGTTATCTATAATGTAAAAGCAAACGGAACTTCCCCTGATCAGTGTGTTGGTATTGGATATATTGGCGGAACTGCTACCGTAAATGCAAAAGGAGACAAGATAGTCTATAACTCTTTATACATGTCCGGTTTGTCAGATCCTGCCCCGGGCTCTGTTTCAACTCAACATACTGTTGGTGTGAAAATACACAGTGCTGCTGCAAGCAATGAACTTACTCTTAAGAACAATGCCATTCATATGGATGTAACTTCGACTAATACTGCATTACTGCATTACTGCATTTCCGCTCCTTCAACTGCCTATAACTGGACCGGCGGCGGATGTGACAATAATGATTATTACTTTCCGGCTGCCAATACACAAATGAGAACCGGAGGATTAGGAACAGCAACACCACTTGGCTCATCATTCCTGACTTTAGCTTTGTGGCAACCTGTGTTCACAACTCCCGGACCCCAGGACGGCTTATCAATTCAGGCAGATCCATTATTCACTTTGCTTCCGACTACGTATCCGTTGATTCCGCAAACAGGGTCGCCGTTACTTATGGCGGCTGCACCAATACCGGGAGTTAACCTGGATATTTATTCCTGCATAAGTCCTGAATTAAGAAGTGCAACCGCTCCAACTATCGGAGCTTACGAATATACAGAGCAATTACTGCCTGTTGAACTTGCTTCATTTGTATCAAACGTTTCCGGAAGAGATGTAAATCTTAGCTGGACAACTTCTTCAGAACTCAACAATGCAGGATTTGATGTAGAAAGAAGAATTGTAAATACCAACGAATGGACAAAGGTTGGAAATGTTGCCGGAAACGGAACAGTGAATACACCACAGGAATATTCATTCACAGACAGAGGTTTGGATGCAGGAAAGTATAATTACAGATTGAAGCAAATTGACTTCAACGGTAATTTTGAATATTTCAATCTGAGCAGCGAAGTTAATATTGGAATCCCGACTAAGTTTGCTCTATCACAAAACTATCCAAACCCATTCAATCCATCAACAAAGATCAACTATGATGTCCCGTCAGACGGATTAGTAACTCTGAAGATATTTGATATGGCAGGCAAGGAAGTTGCTTCACTTGTAAGTGAATTTAAGACTGCAGGTTATTACACTTTGCAATTCAATGCAGCAAATCTGCCGAGTGGTGTTTACTTCTATACATTGTCTTCAAACAACTTCATTTCAACAAAGAAGATGACGCTTGTAAAGTAATCTGCAGTAAGATAGCATAAAGCTTTTCCAAAATAAGAAAGCCGTGGGATGAAGAATCCTGCGGCTTTTTATTTGGATATTGGGAATTGAATATATCTCTATTACAATCTATAACCGCACCATCGCAACCGGTAAAATGATATTCTTAAAATTAGTGAAATAGTTCACTCGGCTTTTTTAGTCTGTGCTGTTCATCTGGGAAGATGTTGATTGTTCTGATATTAATTCTAACTTATTCTCCCGTGTGGATTGTTTAGTGTTTTGATTTTACTTGGTAAATATTTTTGTTTAAGAAAATTATTACTTGTAATTTGCTTAAAACTAAAATCCTAAAGTGAACAGAATGAAATTTTCTAAAGTATTCTTTGCAGTCACAGTTGCATTGTTGTTTCTGTTTATCCCAATTGATTCCTCTGCTCAGATGTTCTGGAATCAGGCGTGCAGTTTTGCAGGGAGCAATTCAAGTTATGTAGCCGTTCGTGATGCAGCTGAATTGGACATAACAGGAAGCTTCACCATGGAAGCCTGGGTCAATCCGGTGAATGTTGCGAGTCCGTCATTTCAGATAATCATGCAGAAAAGAAATGCAGGAGCCGATGGCTACACTCTCTATCTGTCAAACGGGAAAATTGCGATCCGAACCGGTTCCTCAACGAGGCTAACAGGAAGTCAGGTAATACCAAATAATACCTGGTCTCACATAGCAGGAATTTATAACTCTGCAACAAACACATTCAGTACTTACATCAACGGCTTATTTGATACAAGTGTTGTGGTAGCGGGAGCCGCTCCAACTGCGAATGCAGATTCTTTGTGGATCGGAAAAGGAACAAACAGTCCGTTCAATGGTCAAATGGATGAAGTCAGAATCTGGAACAGAGCATTGAATTCAACAGAGATCTTTGATTTCAGAAGAACATCACTCGGCTCAAGTACCGGACCTTACAGCGGATTGATTCTATCCATGACATTTCAGGACAATGATGCCAGTGGAACAGCGTTCACTCTTACCGACTGGTCAGGAAACGGAAACTCAGGATTAAACAGGGGAGTTACTGCTTTTGATTTGAGCAACCGTCCTTTGACCACAGTGCAAACAAATGATTGCATTGAACTTGATGGATCTGACGATTACCTGACAGGTCCTGATAATGCAGGCGTCAGTCCTACAACTCAACTTACCCTTTCAGCATGGATTTATATGCGTTCATATGCAAATTCAATAATCATCCACAAGGGAGCAGCAACCGGAGCAGCTTCTACCAACTACCGGCTTTCAATTGTCAGCAGAAAACTCTCAGCAGGCATTAACGGGAATTTCGGTTTCACGAGCAATGATACTATTCCTCTGAATCAATGGTGCAATGTTACATTTACTTATTACGCACTGTTGGGTTCGTATCAGTTTCATATAAACGGAGATCTGGTTTATCAGGGAACCAATGCTGCGGGAAATATCACCGACGGAACTGATTCACTTTATATCGGAGGTTCAGCAGCTTTGACAGATTTTGACGGATACATTGACGAAGTGAGGATTATTCCTGATGTAGAATTTACCGAGACAATTAACAAGGTCATGTTCAAATCAATTGATCTTTCAAACGGCGGTGCAGGAAGTTATGCAATATTCAATTTTGACGGATATGCTTACAATAACGGAGGACCAACAGCTGACATATTAAGATTCAACGGCAACGGATCGGGATTTGCGCATTGCGGAGCGGTGAATGATCAGCCTCAATCTCCCATGAACAGGGCAGACGATGTAAATTATCAGAATGGTTTCCAGATGAAAAAATCTTTCAAGAGAATTCCTGAAAGCGGGTTTATAGGGACGATTGTTGATACATTTAAGATCCTGCAGAATGTCAGTATTTCTGATATCAATGTGTTTGTGGCATTGAATCACAACGAAGAACAGGAATTGGAAATCAGTCTTATTGCACCAAACGGAGATATTGCTCAGCTATATGACAACAACAATGTGGTATTAAATGCGGATCACATGACTACAATATTCGACGATCAGGCTGACAGCTCTATTGTAAACGGCAGATATGTCTCTCTTGCGCCGAGAATAAAGCCGTTTGGAACCTTAAACTCGGTATTTGGCGGAGATAATTCTGCCGGAAGCTGGAGACTTTCCATCAGAGATATTAGTTCAGTTGGTGCTGTCGATACCGGCATGCTCTACTGTTGGGGAATACAGATAAACAATCAATCTCAGAAACCGTATCTTCTGAACACGGAAAATTTGATACAGGGATTTTACAATGCTTCGACCAATAGTATGATCAGGGATACGATGAGATATTATCTGAGGAACACTCAATTGCCTTACGGCATTTATGATTCTACAAAGGCCTTTCTTACCAATCAGGGTTTTGCACAACTGGCATTCACAAACGTATCAGGAGGAGTTGCTTATTACTTGCAGCTTAAGCACAGAAATTCCATTGAGACCTGGAGCTATCCTTTATACTATGATCCGCTTTCATTTCAGGCACAGTATAGTTTCTTAAATCCAGTTACTCAGGCATACGGAAGCAACATGATACAGGTTGATAATTTACCCATTCGTTTTGCAATCTACGGAGGGGATGTGAATCAAAGCGGAGATGTAGATGCAACCGACCTTGCATTGATAGACAACGACGCATACAACTTTGCATCAGGATATATTCTGACGGATATAACAGGAGATCTGGCAACTGACGGATCAGACTATGCAATTGCAGATAACAATGCCACCAATTTTGTCAGCACAATTCTCCCGCCGGGTGCCGAGCCTGTTCAGGATAGTAACAGCGAACCATTGGTACAGAATCAGGTGAGTATTACAGCGGATCCTTCGTTGGGAGTTAACGGCACATCAGATCCCGGCAAAAGAGAAAGGTCGGCTCCCGAGAAGTACCGCGAGACAGACAGAAAAAACAATTAGCGGAAATTTGAGCCCGGCTGAAATTGCCTGCCGGGCTCTGTTCATTTTTTACGATGTGATATACGGCTCAGACATCCGGCGTTTGGCGAGCATCAGAAAGTTTGAGCGGCATACTGCGAATATCGGTTCACAAGGCTCAACCTTATCACATTTATAACTGATTCTGCACTCAGCATTGTGTAGTAAACACATGAAGGAAGTGCTTTGGCATCAATAATTACCGTGTACTCTCCCGGCTGTTGTTCTCTCGTGAACAGTTTGTTTACAAGCTTTCCGCTTATGTCGTAAGCAATAAGCTGTATGGTAATTTGCAGTTTTTAATCAGAAGAAATACTGTTGTTTAAGAGACACTGCCGTAAGATTCAAATAGAAATTAATAATATTTCAGGTGAGTCTATGTTTATCTGCCTGTGGCATGAGTTGAAGGTTGAACTAATTGAGCGGGTTGCACTTAGCATTGCCATTTCTTTAGAGAAATATTGAAGTAACTTTAAAAAGCGAACGCAACTGTGTAAAGCTAAGATGCGTATTGCTATAATAAAAGTTTCACATCATAACACAACAGAAGAATCATTTGAATCTCACCATCCGAAATCTTTGCAAGACCTATAACAACGGTGTAAGAGCTCTGGACAGTGTATGCTTTGAAACAGGGGAAGGCATGTTCGGATTGCTTGGACCCAACGGAGCAGGAAAATCCACTCTGATGAGAACGATTGCTACTCTTCAAAGACCGGATAGCGGAAGCATTTTTTTTGATGACATTGATGCTCTGAAAGATGTAATGAGTCTGCGCAAATTACTGGGATATCTGCCGCAGGAGTTTGGCGTATATCCGAAAACCTCCGCAGCGGATCTGCTTGAGTATCTGGCTTTGCTCAAAGGCATTAGCTCTGCAAGGGAAAGGGAAAGTGTGATAAAATATGCGCTTGAGTTGACTAATCTATATGATGTTCGCAATGAATATGTAGAAGGTTTTTCGGGCGGGATGAAACAGCGTTTCGGGATAGCGCAGTTGCTGCTGAATGACCCGAAGCTTATAATTGTTGATGAACCCACAGCAGGACTTGATCCTGCCGAACGTATCAGGTTCCTGAACATACTCCGCGAGATCGCAAGCTCGAACATAATTATCTTCTCCACACACATTGTTGATGACATTAAGGATCTCTGCAATAATTTAGCAGTATTGAATAATGGAAAGATACTTCGTCAGTATTCGCCTTCGCAGGCGATGAAAGAACTTGAAGGAAAGATCTGGACAAAGGATATTCAAGGCAATGATCTCTATGCTGCAGAAAAGATCTTTGACGTAATCTCTTCAAAGTTCAATAATGACAACTCGCTAAAGATTAGAGTATTTTCAAAAGCAAGACCTTCGGATGAATTTGAACCGGCGGTACCGGGAATTGAAGATGCATACTTCTTAGCACTCTCCGGCAATGAACAAGAAACTGTGTGATGTTCTCAGTTATATTGAAGTTCGAATTGAAGTATCTCTTCAGAAGCATCTCTCTGTACATTTACATAAGTGTCTTCTTTCTTGCATCAATGATTGCTATGGCGGGTGCAGCGGGAATCTTCGGTGACGACTCAACTTCGGGAAGCATTGCCAACTCACCGCTCGGCATTTACTCATTTGCAATGTTCTTCTGCAAACTGTTGCTCATACTTGTTCCTGCAATCTGCGGAATGTCAATTTACAGGGATCATATCAGCAACTTCTCCGGACTGTTATATACCTACCCATTTACTGAAAGGGAATATCTATCGGGCAAGTTTATGAGTTCACTGATTGCCATTATGATTATTGCTGTTTCTATTATAGCCGGATTGGTCGCCGGCATACACCTTCCCGGGGTGAATGCTTCATTAACAACTGCAAATGATCCGTTTGTGTATATGCATTTGTTTGCTGTTTATCTCTTTCCAAACCTTCTATTCTTTTCCATAGTAGCTTTCTCAACTGTTGCGCTGACCAGAAATATCTATACCGGGTTCATAGCATTAGTTCTCATTATCATAATGACAGAAGTTATCTCTCGCCTTGCAGGAGGATCAGTCTTAAGCATGGCCGGTTTACTGGCGGATCCGTTTGGTGAAAAGGCAACGGGAACACTTACACAGTTCTTTACTCTCTCCCAGCGCGATAATCTACCAATACCTGTAGATGAAGTCATCATATTTAACAGATTGTTCTGGCTACTGATTGGTGTAATTGTTTATATGGTTACAGTCCGGTATTTCAGTTTCGGCGGCTGTGAACTTTTGTTGAGAAGGAAGAAAAAAGGTGAAGTTGAGATTCCATTAAATACAAATGTAAGTACAGGAAGACTTGCTCATCCGGTGAGCGGAACCAGTCAGGAACTTTTCAGCCAACTAAGAACAGCCTTAAATATTTCAAGTGCGGAATTCCGTTCAATATTAAAGAGTGGTTTGTTCATTTCTGTTCTTATTGCAGGTTCATTGTTAGTTGCCGTGCTAACGCTCATTCCAAATCCGCTGACCGGCACCAAACTTTTACCTGCTACACGCGTTGTGCTTGGTCTTCCTGTATTCTTCTATTCGAAGATAATTATGGTGCTCACTTTTCTTTATGCCGGAATACTGATTCACAGACCCGAAGCATCACGTTTCGCCGATCTGATAAATGTTTCGCCGGTTACAGACAGTGTGCTGATGCTGTCAAAGTTCTTGGCTTTGATCAGAGTGCAGTTAATTCTGCTGGCTTCAATAATGGCAACAGGTATTGCCATTCAAATCTTCTCGGGATATTATGATTTTGAGATCGGGCATTACATGTTTGATCTCTATGTCATTCATTTGTACGGATTGATAATCTGGGCAATGGCATCATTACTTGTGCAATCAGTTTTCTCTAATCAATATGCAGGATTCTTCTTTCTCATAGCAGCATCACTCTGCATTTCAAATCTTTCTTCATTTGGCATCGATTCAGCAGCATTGAAATTCAATCAGACTCCCGAACCGGACTTTTATCTGCGCTATTCAGATATGAGCGGATACGGACATGGATTAGAATCATACTTCGTTTACGAGTCATACTGGTTCCTTCTAGGATTGGTTCTACTTTGCATCGCAATACTTTTTACAAGGAGGGAACTCTCTCAGTCATTTTACGAAAGAGTACGTATTGCATTCTCCAAATTCAGAGGAAAGCTTGCATATGTTTCTATGATTTCATTGTTAATGTTTATTTCCGCGGGAGCATTTCTCATCAGAGAGGAGAACAAGCCTGAGAATGCAAGACTCACAGCTGAAGAAGAGCAGCAACTCCTTTATCAGTTTCAAAAGAACAATCAGCATTATAAAAATGTAATTCAGCCGAGGATCACATCTGTGTCAATCAACATGAACTTATTTACCGAAGAGAATTCATTTCAAGCTGATGGATACTATGTACTGATCAATAAGTCAACACGCCGGATCGACACATTACTTGTAAAGGCAGGATATGACGAGATCACCACAGTTGCGTTTTCCCGTGAAGCAATCATCATATCGGAAGATTCCGGATTCAGGTTTGCGGCTTACTTTCTTAAGGATGGCATTGAGCCGGGTGACAGTATGAAGCTGTCATTCAACATTGCAAATAAACCGAATACCTTTCTTGTGCAATATTCTAACGTGCTCAAAGACGGTACGTATTTGAAGAGCGACATATTCCCCAGTCTTGGATATTTTGCTGATACAGAGAAACCTTTTCCGGTGGGCAGTACATTATCCGGCAATCATTATCAGAGAATTGATTCCGACCTAATTGATCTTGAGACCATAGTAAGTACATCAGCAGAACAAATTGCGGTTGCCCCCGGATATCTTATGAGTGAACGAACTGAAAATGACAGAAGATACTTTCACTATAAGATGGATTCGAAGATAAAATTTGTTTTCGGATACAATTCAGGCAAATTTGAAAAGCAACAGGAAGATCACAATGGTGTCAATCTGCGGGTCTACTATCATAAGAAACATGTGAGAAGTATTGAGAGTTTTATGAACGGGTTGAAAGCTTCGCTTGATTACAACTCAGAATATTTCGGAGATCTTCCACACAGGCAGGCGCAGTTAATAGAGTTCTCATTATCCGAAGGCACTTATGCTACAACTGCGGCAAACTGCATACCCGTATCCGAAGCGAGGTTTCTTACAGATGCAAAATATACTGCGGATGATAATGTTGATATTTCATTCTATGTTGCTGCGCATGAGCTTGCACATCAGTGGTGGGGAAACATTGTAATTCCCGCAGATGCACTTGGAGCAACAATGATCACAGAAAGCGTTGCCGAATATCTGACTGCAAAGATATATGAGAAGCAGTTTGGCAAGAAGAGCGCAAAGAAGTTTCTTGACATACAACTGAACAGGTATCTTAGCGGCAGATCAGAAGAAAAAAACAAAGAAAACCCTTTGATACACGTTCATCCGGAGCAGACATATATTTCATATGGGAAAGGTGCGATTGCTTTATATACTTTGAGCCAATATATAGGTGAGGAGAAACTTAACAATGCGTTAAGTGAGTATTTAGATTTTGCGAGCCGTCCCGGGCAACCTTATACCACATCAAATGAGTTGATTCGATATCTGAGGCAAGCAACGCCGGATTCACTTCAGTGTGTAATTACCGACATGTTTGAAACAACAGATTCTGATAAGATGATCACACATTATAGAGGAAAACTGCCGGCTGATTAGTGGAAGTCGGTTTTCGGGTTGATTGTGAGTCGCAGAATCACTGAATTAGCTCTCCAAATTAAGCCATTTAATATTAATTATATTTTACGGATTTTGCGCTTTCAAATCATGACTTACGATGCCTGAATTTCTAATAAATCTCATCATAATCTTCTCCAAGATCGGGGTGGTACTAACCGTATTGCTAACAGGTGTTGCCTACTCAGTTTATGCAGAGAGAAGAGTTTCAGCTTTTATTCAAAACAGGTACGGACCCAACCGCGTTGGACCGGAAGGTTTGCTTCAACCACTTGTGGATGTCGTCAAGCTTCTGATGAAGGAAGACATAGTTCCGGAGAAAGCCAACAAGTTTATACATTCCCTTGCTCCTACACTTTCAATCATTGTTTCATTATCAACTATAGCCGTTATTCCTTTTGGCGATACCATTACGATCGGCGACAGAGTCATCAAACTTCAGATAGCTGATGTTAATGTTGGCATACTGTATTTTCTTGCAATGACTTCGCTCGGAGTTTACGGGATCACACTCAGCGGATGGTCATCGAACAGCAAATACTCATTGCTTGGCGGGCTGAGGTCTTCGGCGCAGATGATCAGTTACGAACTCTCCATGGGACTCGCTGTAATAGCGATCATACTCATGAACGGTTCACTTCAGCTTGATACAATAGTTCAGAACCAGGCGGGCTGGAAGTGGAATATTATTCTTCAGCCGGTTGGCTTTATCATCTTCCTGACTGCAGCTTTTGCTGAAACCAATCGTGCTCCTTTTGATCTCCCGGAAGCGGAGCAGGAACTCGTCGGCGGTTATCACACGGAATATTCAAGCATGAAATTTGCTTTGTTCTTTTTGGCTGAGTACGCTAATGTTATAGTATCGTCGGCAATGATAGCGACTCTTTATCTCGGCGGATGGCAGATACCGTATTTACAGGATATAGGGCTTCCTGCTATGTTAACAAGCATTTTGCAGATGCTTGCATTCATGTCAAAAGTAGTATTGCTCGTGTTGTTCTTTATATGGGTAAGATGGACCGTGCCGAGATTCAGATATGATCAACTGATGAACCTTGGATGGAAAGTATTGCTGCCGCTTGGATTGCTCAATTTGGTAGTAACCGCAATTGTTGTCATGTTCCTGAAAAAATAATTTCCTTTTTATAGTAACACAGAGTTTCACTGAGAGGCACTGAGTAACACTGAGATTTTGGAAGGGATTGTGATGAGATGGTTTCTATTGATCGTTGTGAATATGTTGATAGTATTATTGTGTCAGAGTAACTTGAAGTAATTAAGGAAGCAGAATCCACGCAATAAAAATTTCGGAAAAACCGAGCAAGTTGTATGTTCTGCAAATTTTTACTCCCCAAAGAAAACTCTGTGGATCTCTGTGTCGCTCGGTGGAACTCTGTGTTATTAAAAACAGTATTGAAGAAAAGTTTTAGAAAACCAAACGCAACAATACAATGAAAAAGCTAACAATCGTTTTTATTCTCCTTGTGATGTTTACTGCAAGATCTTTTGCGCAAAGTTACAACGACTTTACATTGCCGGATCTTGACGGAAACGATGTAACATTGAGCAAGTATCTTGAAAAGGGTCCGGTACTTATCTCCTTTTGGGCAACATGGTGCACACCCTGCAAAGATGAGATGAAGAAACTTCAACCGATATATGAAAAGTATAAGGATCAGGGATTCACATATATTGCCGTCAATCAGGATAATCAGAAATCCGTATCAAAAGTAAAATCATTCATCTCGGCAAACGGTTACACATTCCCCGTTGTGCTGGATATTGAGAAAGCCGTATTCGAGGCATACAGCGGAATTGGTATGCCATACTCATTGATAATTGACAAGAATAAGAACATTGTTGCCAAGCATCTTGGATTTGTTCCCGGAGATGAGAAGAAGATAGAGCAGGAAGTTGTTGATGCTCTCTCGGCTGAAAAAAAGGACAGTGACACCAAATAAATTTTTATCACGAACTCTCAGCAAAGTATGAAACCGATCAGAAATCTTTTTATAATCTTGCTGCTTGCAATGAGTGCCGGAAGTTCTTACGGGCAGTTGAAACTTAATGTTGAAGCCGCGGTCAGCAACGTTTTGAGGTATGGTAACGGCTATGAATACTCCGGTAGTTCAAGATATAGCAAGGAATACTTCGAAGACCTTGCTGATGCAAGGTTGATAGTGAACGGTGTGATCTTCGGGATGAGATATGATATCAGCGATCCGAGAGAATATGGAAGGGACTTTGTGGGGATAGACAAGAGATACATTGAATACAAGCATGACATAGGCATTTCCCTTCGCGCAGGTGACTTTTACGAGATCATCGGCCGCGGTCTTTCACTAAATACATTTGAAGACAGGCAACTGGCTTTTGACACAGGGATTGACGGGGCGAGAGTGATTTACCAAAAGACATTCGGAAAGAAGAATCCGATGAAGATGAAGGCAATGGTTCTTGGCGGTGACATCAGTTATGTGGATTATCTTGATCTTGACCGTGAAGAGAATTACAAGATTAGATCTGCTTATGGAGAGTTCTCTCCACACAAGAGCATAACATTCGGATTGAACTACGTTTACTCGATAGGTGATCTTCCTGAAGAGGGAGACAATACTACGGTCAAGTCTGATATTCCTGAGATCGGAATGAACTTCAACATTTCGGATCTTCAGGTCTATGCATCTTATGCTCATAAATCATCCAGAGTATCTCCTAACTCGGTATATCCCAAGGCGATCACTTCTTTAGGAGACGGATTCTATACAGGTATTTCGTACAGCTTTGCCGATGTGGGAATCACGATGGAGTATAAGAACTACAGATTTGATATCACACTTCCGGATAACAGAAGCAATACACGTCCGACAAGGGCTTTACCGTTTCAGAATCCGCCTACTGCACAAAGGGAACACACTTCAACACTAATTTCAAGATATCCGCACGTAGTGGATTTTAATGATGAAGTTGGAGGACAGATCGATGTTGTATATGCGCCTAACAGTGAAATGACATTCACATTGAACGGCAGCATTGCATCAAGGCATTATCAATATCAGGATATTGATACCGGCAATGCAGTGACATATCAGAGGATTGACAGAAGCAATTCAATCATCCCTGAACTTGACGATCCCTTCTCCCCGTTTTGGGAATTATTCTTAGAGGGAGAATATTACATCACTCCTGAGATCTATACTAAGCTTGCATTTGACAGGCAGAGCAATACACTGTATAATCAGTTGAATCCGCAGGCATCGGAAAAGATCCTGACCTCTACAGTACCGGTCGAATTCAAATACACATTTGATAATGTTAATACTCTCAAGCTGGTATATGAACATCAATGGGTTAACAATTCGATTAGAATTGAGGAGAAGTCGTTTACAAATCAGTTGATCTCCCTGAGCTATTCAAGATCTCCATATATCAGTGCAACGTTTGGTTTTGAATTTACAAATGATGAAGAAGAGCCAACGGGTAAAGATTCCTGGTATATTGGAGAAGTTGCATACAAGATCAACGAGTCAAATACGGTCAATGTTTCTTACGGCTCGGAGCGCGGCGGTTTGAGATGCACCAACGGCATCTGCAGATTCGTTCAGCCGTTTCAGGGAATGCGTCTTGGGATTGCAACACAATTTTAATTATCAATGAAAGTTACATCAATGAATCGTCTAAAAATTTTAATACTGCTTTTTGCAGCAGTTTTCTTTGCATCCTGCGAAAGCAATGATGATACGATCAATCAGCAGAATCCTGTGTATAATGTTCCTCAGCAGATTGAGCCGCAGGATAACTCGATCTTGTCAACACTTACGCCTTTTATGGACTGGACGGATGTACAAGATGCGGTCAGTTACAGAGTTCAGATCGCAACTGATGACGGATTTGCACAGCTTGTAGCTGATACTTCAGGATTGGTCACATCACAGTTTACTTTACCGGCGGGTGTAATTGGCGACAGCAATTCATATTATTGGAGGGTAAGAGCAGTAACTCCCACAGACTCTTCACTGTGGTCGTCGTCATTTGCGTTCAGCACATTGCTTGAGTCCATCAACCCGACAAACAAAGTTCTAATTGAATTGTTTACAAATACCAGTTGCGTTCCATGCGTTGATCCAAACAGGTATCTTGATCTTGTAAACGACAATCAGGGCATCACAAGCAATGACAACTCAGTGATCATTCTGCGTGTACACACGACAATGTTTGCAGGTGATCCTTTTTATCTGTACAACACTCCTGACAATGATGCAAGGATGGCATTCTATCCCGGAACAAATGTTTCGAACCCCCGCGGATATCTTCTCGGAACATTCATGCAGACATACGCGTCAGCCAGCTGGACCAACAAGATCAACGAGCAGCTTTCCGGCACAAGACCGTTTGCCATAAAACTTGTCAATACATATGACTCCGTTTCAAGAAACGGTTCCGTTTCAGTCAGGATCAAACAGGTAACAGGTTCATCATACGGAGATCTGGTTTACCATTGTGCATTAGCCGAGAGTGAGATTCCGTACAACGCGCCGAACGGCGAGACTGTTTTCGAGAACACGATGCGTGATCTTGTAACTCCTTCCACGGGACAGTCATTCAGCATAGCAACAGGGCAAACCAACAGTTACTCGTTGAACTACAATATAGCTTCAGTGATCAATCAGAATCATGCAGATCTGATCGTATTTGTTCAGAGAACATCCACAAAAGAAGTTCTTGCAGTTGAGCGCATAAAGGTGAAGTAGAGTTATCCAAGGTCTAAAGAAGAAGCAGAGCGCAAGAGTGTGCTCTGCTTTTTTGTTTGGGACTAATACATGTTAATGTTTTTTCAGCCATTCAGACTCATCTAAGAAAGATATTTTCTTATGATGCTCCTTTTGGTTCTTGATATATTTGATGATACGCGGAACATCAGATTCACTGACCGAAAAAGCTCCGTAACCTGTTTGCCAAGCAAATTTATCGATGGAAAGATCTTCCTCATTAATTCGCAGGGAAGTATTCGCTTTCACCTGTTTCATCAAACCTGCCACAGTCATTCTGGGGCTCAACATATATAGTGAGTGTATATGATCTTCCGTTCCGTTGATGATCCTTGCCGGACATCCCATTTCAAAGAATTGATCATAGAGGTAGGAGTGAATTGTTTTTTCGATCTGCGGTTTGATGAGCGGATAGAGTTTCTTAGTTGACCAAACGCCATGGATCCAGATCCTGCATAGGGAATGTGACATGTTTATTCTATTTATGTTCATCGAATCGTTCTGCAAACTGTTTGCAGAGGTTGGCAATGTAATGAAAACAATTTAATTCATCAGCGGAAAATTTCAACGCAAAGATTTTTTGCCCGAAATTCAATTCGCCCACAACAATATCGCCCACGATTAACGGCCCACGATTAAGACCCACGATTAAAATCGTGGGCTGG
>CALEVL010000209.1 GCA_937924675.1 uncultured Ignavibacteria bacterium
TTCACAAAAATTAAAAGAAAACAATATGAAACCGGTTACAATGTTTTTAAGCTTTATAATGTTCGCTGCACTTGTCACATCAGCCAATTATGTGATAAGCAGAAATAATTTTGCAACAGCATTCGCAAAAGAAAACAATACTGTCATGAGTGATTCAACACCAAAAGTAACCGGCATTGGAGGAATCTTTTTTCGTTCAAAAGATCCCGGCAAGACAAGAGAGTGGTATGGAAAGAACCTTGGTCTTGCGATAAATGATTATGGCTCTTCCTTTGAATTCAGGAATGCCATCCGTCCGGATGAAATAAACTATCTGCAATGGAGTCCGTTTAATGAAGCAACGGATTACTTCGATCCTTCCAAAAAGGAATTCATGATAAACTATCGTGTGCAGAATATCGAAGGACTCGTAAAGAATCTGAGGGAAAGCGGCGTAACTATTGTTGATGAAATATCAACTTACGAGTACGGCAAGTTTGTGCACATCATGGACCCGGAAGGAAACAAGATCGAACTTTGGGAACCTGTTGACAGCGTGTTTACACAGATGGGCGGTGAAACAACAAAGTAACAATTCAATCATAGGCAGTCTTCTATAATAATGAGGTGTTCTGCGAAAGAATACAGTATACTGATATATGACATACGAAGAATTTCAAGAACAATATGAGCTTGAATCAGATAGAGCATACTCTGACCTAAATAAACTTGATGAAGATGATTTGCTGAATATCATCTCCGGCAAAAATAATTGCAGATTCAATATTTGGAAAGGTCAGGATAACTATCAGATATGGAGAGTGCTTCAGACAAAGGGCACTGCCAAATCAATTGAACCGTTGTTTAATATCGTGAGTAACTTAAACAACGAATATCTGATCAGGTATCATGCGTGTGAAGCTTTATTCAAAATGACCGGCTTGGATGACAATGAGCTGAAAGGCAAAGTGCAATATGGACTTGATGCAAACCGCAAAGCAGTTGATCAACAAGCTGCAATCAAAGAACTACATAAAATTTTGGTACACAGTCTCTGAGATACAAGCAGGACATTAAGATTTTGAAATAGCTTCGGAGCCGGATAAACTCTCTTCTTTTGTAATACGATTTTCCACACGGTGTAGTCCTTTTTCCATTCCTTTGGGTGATTAACTTTAAAAACTATTTTTCGTAAATTATATCAGTCTGAAATGCCATTGCCGGTAATAAAGGACATAATAAGTGTGTTAAATAAATTGGAAGGGTCGTCTTCTATGACGACTTGAAAGGCATTGAATGAGAAGAAGAAATCTTGACCAATGCAGCTCTTAAAGAGAATACAATCAAAAAAACATTTAAAAAAAAGATCATGAAAACAGGAACAATTTTAAGCATGCTGGGAGGATTTGCTGCCGGCGCAATCGCAGGAGTTTTTTATGCACCCGAAAAAGGGTCTGAAACACGCAAACAAATCCTTAAAAGTGGCGAGGAATATGCTGATGGAGTAAAGACAAAGTTTGAAGAGGTCAGCAACACCGTTGCAGAAAAGTTTGACAGCACAAAGAAAGGAGCTGAAGATTTAGCAACGAAGGGAATGGACAAACTTGATGAGGTGAGAAAAGAAGTGAAGAAAACAGCCTCGGAAGTGAAATCTGAAGTTAAAAATTGATAGCTTAATTGACTGTGATTTTCTTTAAGTAGTTGATTGAACAATTCAGTACTACAAGCTCCGGAACCAAAAAAAATTTGCCAAATGCAAAGATCAAAAGATGGCGGAAATTTTCGGAGCCGGATAAATTCTCTTTATTTGTAATGCGATCTTCTACATGGCATAGTCCCATTAACATTTCTTTGCGCATTTAACAAAGAAACACATCCAAAATTTATACATCTAAATAAAAGATCATGAAAACAAGAATTGTAGTATTAAGCATGCTGGGAGGATTTGCAGCCGGCGCAATCGTTGGAATATTATATGCACCCGCAAAAGGCTCTAAGACACGAAGGCAACTTCTTGAGAAGGGTGAAGAATATGTCGATGAATTCAAGTCAAAGTTTGAAGATTTCAGTGATTCAGTTTCAGATACTTATGAAAGCACAAAGAACGGAGCCGAAGAGTTGGCATCGAAGGGAATGCACAAATTTGATGAAATGAAGAAGGAAATAAAACATGCAGCATCAGATGTTAAAAATGCGATCGCATCAATATTGTAATCCTCTGTGATTTCACTTGCCCGCTGAAGCAAACCATTAATCCACTGAGTAATCTCGCATGAAGTATTCTGTGGAATGCAGATGATACCGGGTTCGCAGTATATTTCTTCCACATTCACTTAAATCAAATGTGATCTGCTTTGGATTTATTCTTTACGGCAATCAACTGAGCAGCAACACTTACCGCAATCTCATACGCTGATTCACTTTTTATGTCAACCCCGATCGGTGCATGAATACTTTCAAAATATTCCTTCGAGAATCCTTCGTTCACTAAACTGTCTTTCATCTTCTCTATTTTTTCCAGGCTTCCCATCATACCGATATACCTGAATTGTCTGCCGTACAAACTTCGCAGAATTAATTCATCCGTGCGGTAACCGAATGACATGATGACAACATAACTCTGCTCACCTTCGGGCACGTATCTGTGACTCTCTTCATATCTGATAACATGCTTCGTGTGAACAGAGTCATTTCTCTCCATTGTATTAAGACCCGAACGGTCGTCAAAGAGATGAATCTCAAAATCCAACTTTGACAAGACTTCACACAATGCTAATCCCACATG
>CALEVL010000210.1 GCA_937924675.1 uncultured Ignavibacteria bacterium
CACAAACAAACTTGAATCCTCCGAAAAGAATATTGCCGGTAAGGATAGATATACTCCTGATAATTTTTGCGATTTTGCTCGGCACAATCACAAACGAACTTCAGGCTCAACCACTGAAACTCGGACAAAGCGTGGTGACATCGTATGATGAAGCAAATGACAGCTACAATGCTGTTAAAATTTTGGACTACAGAAATAGACCAACTTATTTAGCAGGTGGACGTTACTGGGGTGCCAGTGAGTATGTTGGTCCAAACTGGGATCACAGCAGAATGGGAAATGTATTTGGGATAACCATAGATGATGCTGTTCCACCGAATATATATGTTGCCCGGTCAACTGTTTATTCACAATCAACGCGTCTCAATTTTCCCGCCTTGATCTATAAAATTGATGGGACAACCTGGAATGTAATTGATTATGTTTCGAAGTCTAATAGTGCAGGTCCTCCGGTTATAAATGCAAACACAATTCCAAACACAAATCCGGGACTTGGAAATATCTGTTATGATAAATGGCACAAGCAGCTATTTGTTACAAATCATGAGGATGGTATGATCTATCAAATCAAGGATGATGGCACGGGATTACTTGGATTAGTTAAAGATGTATTTGATCCGTTTAATGATGATGTACCAAGCAACGGGTTTGTTTCAAGAGGTGAGAGAATCTGGGGGATCGGTGTGTATGCCCGGAGTTCGGCAGATGTTCGGGTTTATTTCGGAAGATGGAAATCAGATATTGGATATCCGTCAAACGGAGCTAATGAAATATGGTCTGTTGCATTGGATTATTCAGGCAATTTTATAAAGTCTTCCGAAAGAATAGAAATTACTTTGCCCTTATACTCAGGCAATTATTCAAGTCCACCTTCGGATATCGAATTCTCATCGAACGGTGATATGGCTGTATCAGAGAAATCTATGTATGGAGAATCAGATTATGCACACATTTCAAGAAATCTCATTTTTCCCAGAAACATTAACAACAAGTATGACAATGCCAACTATACCAGGCACAATATTGGGTTCTACGATCAGAAGAACAATTCTTGCGGCGGAGTTGACTTTGAATATGGGATTATCGATTCAACTACCAATACTTATCAGGACTGTGATTCAGTTGTTGTGGGCACAGGGGATTATTTATTCTATAGGCCGGGATATGGAGTTGTTTATGGAGTTCAATCTACCGAAAGAAGATATGGTGGTTCCGGTTCGTTTATGAATTACAGCCATTACACAGATTTAAACCAAATTTACGGAACTCAAGATAAAATGACTCCCGGAGATATTGATGTGTATAGAAAAAATTCATGCAGCTGTAACATTACAGACAGCTTGTATATAAAGGATTCACCTGCAGATTTTGGGCAGGAGCCAAATAACCAAACCGGAAGTGTGATGTGGGACAGCAAAGATATTTGGGTCTGCAATGATCCTTCATCCAATTGCACAAGCCATTCAAACCCTTCATACAATCCGCCATTCAAGAGTTATGTGAAAGTTAGAGTAAGAAATGAAGATGGTAGTCCGTCTTGCGGAGGCGTTCTAACGCTACAATGGGCTAAGGCATCTACGGGATTGGCATGGCCTAAACCTTGGGATGCATCTGAAACTTACGGCAATAATAATCTCCAAATTGGAGGCTTGATAGGAGCCAAAAGCATTCCTGTAATAGCTCCATATAGTAATACAATTATTTCCTTTGAATGGACACCGCCTAATCCAGATATCTACTTTAATGATTTTCAGGGTGACAAAGGTCACTTCTGTTTGCTTGCACGCATAGAAACTTCAAAGGATGCCCCTTATGGCATGACTTACCCGGAAACCAATGATCTCTATTCGAATGTAAAGAACAACAAGAAAATTGCATGGAAGAATGTAGAGGTTATCAACGGCTTATTACCAATATATCGTCCGGTTTGGTTTTATGTAGGAAATCTAACTGATATAGGAGCTCCAAAGAAATTCGTGTTCAATGCTTCAAACGGAGGATCACTCTTTACAAATGTCACGGTTACTGCAAAATTGAGCGGAGCATTATACCAAAGATGGGCTGCAGGCGGAAAACAAGGAAGTAATGTGATTGAGTTAGCCGATTCTTCGATCAAAGTCATGGGAAGTGGTGCTTACATAACAAATCTCTTTCTGGATTCTAACTCAATACATGAGATGAGCATCAATTTTCTAAGGAATAAAACTACTGATTCAACATTACTTGAAAGTTATGAAGTAGATGTAATTCAGTATAGTGCTATTCATAACAGTATTGACGGAGGGAATAGGTTCTTTATCAATACAACACCAACCGCAGAATTGACACAAATAAGGCTTGCTATTGAAGGGCTCTTTAACGCCAATACAAATCAACACAATCAAGTGGATACTGTCAGGGCATTTTTGAGGAATAATTCCACTCCTTACAATATAGTTGACTCAGCAACTTCAACAATTGATGCAGTAAGTTTGACCGGTAATTTTCTGTTTGCCAATGCTCCTTCCGGCAATTACTATATTCAAATCAAACACAGAAACTCAATCGAAACTTGGAGCAAGCCTGGTGGTGTAACATATACACTTGGAAATACTTTGAGTTACGATTTCACTACCTCCGCGGCTCAGGCATTTGGTGGCAATCAGACATTAGTAGGTTCTAAATATTGCATCTACTCCGGTGACGTAAACCAAGATGGAACTGTTGACGGATCTGATGCATCATTGATTGATAATGACGCATTCAATTTTGTAAGTGGATATACCGTAACTGACATTAACGGTGATAATTTTGTTGATGCTTCTGATGCATCAATCGCCGACAACAACGCTTCTAACTTTATCGGCATGATCAGACCGTAACCAAAACTCTCAGAAGCCGGAACTAAAATCCGGCTTCTGAATTATTTTTAAAAAAGCTTAAACAATAAAAAAATGAAAACAATAATCAGCTTTCTCGCAATCGCAATGTTCGTAGCGAACATCAGCTTCTCAAATGTGCCGGGATACAAAATAGGCATTGAAAATCAAAACAGGATTTCCGAAAGCGCTCTTGAGTTTGACATACGCCTTTACAATACAAGTACTGAAAATGTACCTTTTCATTATGCACTCGGACAATACTTCATTGAAGTAAGTCCTGATTTTGCCAATGGAGGTTCACTCACCTACACACTGATGTCCTCAGAACTGCCTGAAAATCTGAGACCGCGAAATGCATCTGTAGAAGGAAATCTTCTGAGATTGGCTGCTAATCAGATCAGCAGTGAACGGAAGAATCTTCCTCAGATAGAAAAGAATGAAAAGGGAATTCTTGTTGCTAGAATGAAACTTGAAACTACTGCTAAGTCATTCTCTTCAAGTCATCCGGAGTTGAGACTTGCTTCAGAAAAGAGTTTGTTAAAGACCAAAGTCTTCTCGCTGAAAGACAATCTCATTACTGAACTCGTCAACACAGAAATCTCTGTTGACAATCCTGCAATTGTCAACACGCAGACGGAAACGGAGAATGCACTTCCAACGGAGTATTCACTCGAACAAAACTTTCCGAATCCGTTCAACCCTGCAACAAAGATACAGTATGCTTTGCCTTTGGACAGCAGAGTGATTATAAAAGTATATGACAATACAGGAAGGGAAGTTTCAACGCTGCTGGATGACGTGAAAGCAGCAGGCAGGTACGAACTTAATTTCAATGCTGTCTCACTTCCGAGCGGAGTATATTATGCAAGAATACAGGCAAATGAATTTGTGAAAGTAATTAAGATGATGCTCATCAAATAACATTGGCGTACGATATCAGCAAATCCCGGACAGGAAGGTTTCTTCTCCTGTTCGGGATTGCTGTTATAACTCAGACTTTGTTCCCTCACGTCACTTCTACATAATCCAGATCTTTGCCAAACGTCTCCTCCATTCTCATTGCAGCAACTATCGCTATAGAAAGCGCTATTACCGCAACCACAAGCGCGCCATTGATGATGCCGAGATGTTCACGGAAATATTGAAATGATAATGTTAGAGGTACGGTCGTACCGCGGATGATATTTGGAACTGCCGTTGTAACAGTTGCCCTGTAGTTGGTGCCAAACTGTTCCGATGCATTCGTTACAAATACTGCCCAGTAGCCGTTTGCAAAGCCGAGCGCTCCGCACATGAAATAGAAAAATGCACTGCCGAAATGATTGAAGTATAAGTAAACACCTACGCAGATTATGTTCATCATCAGGAATATCATTACTACCTTCTTTCGTGATCTCATTACCTGACTCATGTATCCGCTCACAAAATCTCCGATTACAATTCCAATGTATGCATACATGATCGACTGAGCCGGATTGATTGTTGCATTGATTCCAAGGGCTTCAGCAAATTTGTCCGAGAAAGTTACAAGCACTCCTATGACAAACCATGTCGGCAATCCGATGAGAATGCACTTAGAGAATTTGAAAAATCGTTCCTTGTCTGTAAAGAGCCTTATGAAATTGCCTTTCGTAACATCCATCTCCTTTATGTTCTTGTACATGCCCGATTCATAGACACCAATTCTGAGTATCAACAATAGCAAACCCATTGCTCCGCCGATGAAGTATGAGATCCGCCATTCAAATTGATTTGCAATCAGCGCAGCAACTACTGCGCCGAGCAGTCCCACCGTAGCAACGATAGTCGTTCCCCATCCGCGCGTTTCTTTAGGCATAGTTTCACTGACAAGAGTAATTCCTGCGCCAAGTTCTCCGGCAAGTCCGATGCCTGCAATGAAGCGAAGCATGGCATAAGTTGGAACATCCTGCACAAATCCGTTTGCAATGTTTGCTGCAGAGTAAAGAAAGATCGAGCCGAATAAAACAGAAATCCTTCCTTTCTTATCACCGAGAATTCCCCACATTATTCCGCCGATCAGCATGCCGGCCATCTGCCAGTTAAGCAACATCACTCCGACATCTATCTGCTGATCTCCTGTTATACCAAGGGAAAGCAGAGACGGCTTTCGCACAACGCTGAAGAGAATCAAATCATATACATCAACGAAGTATCCCAAAGCCGCAACGGTGATTATGCCGATAATATTTTTTCTGTCGTTGATCTTGTCTCTCATTTTGAATGCAAAATTAATTCGTGAACCGGACAGATTCTACAATCAATTCGCAATTGTCTTAAGTCAATTGAATTGGCGGACACTTGAAAACATACGAGTATTCGTTAGAGCAAACTATTTTTAATTTCTAATTTTCAATTTTCAATTCCAAATCCCCCCATGGTCCTGAGCTTAGATCCGCCACTACAATTTTCTTGTCTTCAGCGTCTTTAATGTCTTCAATTGATTTCCTGCAATCATTAAGATAATCCTTTGCCTTTTGCTTATCACCGCAGATTGCATAAGCCCTGGCGAGTGCCATCAGAGCGTATGAGATATCAAAGTCTGCCATATCATTCTTGTTGTTGAAGACTATATCATAATTTCTCTTTGCATGATGCAAAGCTTGCTCTTTTCTTCCTGCGTAAGCAAGAGCAGTTGAAATCATATACTCACCACGCGCGCGGTTTGCTATTGTATGTCCGGAGTAACTGCTCCAGTGAATAGTAGATGCGTACGCCATTGCTATCATCTTTTCCGTTTCTTCTTCAGTCCTGTCTGCTTTCTCGAGAAGAGGAAAGATTCCGTTGTTGAATTCGATACCGAACCAGCGATGAGCGGCATCAATATCAAACTGAGGTTGGTTTGACATGGTTTGTTTTTTGTTATTTTTGGTTCTGTTAACTAAATAAGTTCAGGTTTGTTAATTCCCAAGCCGGACAAATCCAACGATCTATTTGCAAGTATCTTACCCAATAGCTTAGCCAATAATCTCAAAACAGGTGAACATTCGTCAAAGCCAATTATTCTTAATTCCTAATTCTTAATTTTTAATTGATCTCAATATTCCCACTCCTCATGCCCTATCGGAAACTTGTCAAGCAATTCTTTTCTCTTGCGCCAGTCCGGCAAAAATCTGTCCATTAAGGCATAGAATCTTTTGGTGTGATTTCTCTCAAGCAGATGCACCATCTCATGCACAACAATATGTTCAAGGCATTCAACGGGTTTCTTTGCGAGTTCAAGATTCAGCCAAATGCGTTGTGTCCTTATGTTGCATGTACCCCATCTTGTCTTCATGGATTTTACGCCAAACCCATTTACCTTCACATTCATTATTGCCTCCCAATGTGAGATCATTCCGGGAATCATTTCTTTGAGTTTCTTCCTGTAGAAGTTGTCGAGCACTTGCTTCCGCTTTTCCTTCACCGAAGCCGCCGGCACATGCAACTCCATTATGTCATTGTTCAGAACTACTTTCGACCTTCTTCCTGAATGAATTATCTGAAGCTGAAATTTCTTTCCGAGGAAATAGTGAACTTCATCCGATTCAAAATTCTTGGGAATCACTCTCGGAATGAGCTTCATTCTTTCCTGATGTTTTCTGATCCAGTCAATTTTGGATAAGATGAAGTTCTCGATCATCCTGTCTTCCATTCTAAACGGCGCTGAGACTTGTACCTGACCGTCGGGAGATTTTATTCTGATGACTATATTCTTCATGCTCTTCCGCAAAACTTCTATATAGACACCGCTTACAAGCATAACTTGTCGTTTAACAATTTTTCTCGGACAAGTACGCGGAATAAATTCTCTGAGTCTGAATTTCATGGAGTGCAATATGGTGAAATACCGTGCAAATTTCTATTGCAGAGTTATGAAGTGATTGGGTTTTTTATGTGTGGTGAAAATGTTAAGATAAAGTCAAAGACATTGATCATTAGATGACAAGGGTTTTCGGATTCTTTCTATTATCAAAAAGTGTAATTATTTGTATCTCTCTGTTTCTTATTCTGTAGAACATTGAGATGTTTTTGTTCACTACACATTTGCGAATCTGTTTCTTGTTTTTGAACGCAGGGTATGTTATCGGGTTTGATGCAACTTGAAGTAACTTTCTGTCAAGAACTTTTGTGAAGTTTTTTGAAACCTTCAATGACCATTCTCTCTCAAGATAAATGAGAATTGAGTGTAAGTCATCTGATGCCTTCTTTGAAAATACTAGGTCGAAAACCATTTCGCATTTCTCTTCTTAACCTCTTCATACGACAACTTGTTTCCTTTATCCAACTGTTCAAGTCCTTCTGTGATGGAATGTCTTACTTCTTCCGGCAAGAGATTGAAATCTTCCTTTGCTGAAGATATAAAATTAATTATGCTTTCAACTTCTTCAAGGACTGACAGGTCCTCTATTTTGTTCAACTTTCTTTGAATGTTCGCTCTTATCTCTGTTGCAGTCATTTCTTGTTTTTTCAAAATTAATGTTAATCTGAAATACTTGCAACTTCCATATCATAATACATCAATATAAAAATGTTTCCAAAAGTATTCGGGTATTGCTCACTCTTATACATTTAATTTCATCATTGCAGGTAATTATTCGCACTGAGAAAATGGGAGATGGTTTTAGAATGGTTTTAAGTCGCAACTCAAAATTCAATCTGCTGTCCACTCGTATTCAAACTTTTGAATACCCCTCTTACCTTTAAATAGGTATTTTATTCATGACCCCAATGATTCACCTGCAAACATCACATATTTATGCTCGCGGAGCAGACTTAATTTGTAAATGAAAATTCTTCCGATACTTATAGCAATCCTTTTGTTAAGCAGCAATTGTAAATCCGGCACACTCGACAGCGGACTCGTCGCATTCTATCCATTCAACGGAAACACTTTTGATGAAAGCGGCAACGGAAATCACGGAGTGAACTATGGAGCAACTCTTACTGCGAACAGGTTCGGACTGGCAAACAAAGCATTTTACTTTAACAGTAATTACATAGAGGTTGCAAATTCAGCAAGTTTGCGATCTCCTTCAGCCTCCATGACAATCGCATTCTGGACGAACATTTCACAATGGAGCCAGAACTCTGCCGCCTTTCTGGCAAAATCAAACACATCCGCATTCGGACAATACGGAGCAATTGCTAACAATGATCCGTATATACAATTTGATCTCGGCGGGCAGTATGTCCGGTTAACAAGGTATCTTGCAACCGACAGATGGTACTTCGTATGTCTTCGCTGGGACGGGCAGGAAGTAAAACTATATCTTAACGAAACTCTGTATGATTCCGTCTCTTTTACCGGTAATGTTACTGCGGACAACTTTCCTCTCATACTCGGCAAGCACACTTCGGGAGGAGTAAGATATCTTAACGGGAAACTCGATGATGTTCGGATATACAACAGAGCTCTTACCGATGCCGAGATACTCCGCCTTTATAATGAAGGTAATCTGGATGTTAAAGTTGTTCCGCAGGGATTCTATGATCCGGTATTGCAGAGCGCAAAGATGAAGGATACTGTCAGAGTTTATCTGCGAGAACCTAACTCACCTTTTAACACAGTCGATTCTTCCAAAGCCCTCATTGATTCCCTCACATTGCAGGGAAGCTTCAGAACTCTTGTTGATCCGGGGCTCTATTATATTGTTGTAAAGCATCGCAATTCAATTGAAACGTGGAGCAGTGCTCCGGTGTATATAGAAGCTGTCTCAAAGAATTATGACTTCACGCTCTTTGCATCGCAGGCATACGGAAATAATCTTGTGCTGAACGGAAACAACTATTGCATTTATGGAGGAGATGTGAATCAGGATGGTATCGTTGATGCTACGGACAACAGTATGGTTGATAATGACGCATCGAATTATTCCACGGGATATGTGAGCACTGACCTTTCCGGAGATTTGACCGTTGACGGAACTGACTATACCATTGCAGAAAATAATGCCGCTTCATTCATCAGCACTGTTTCACCGATGACATATCAGCCGCCATGCCAGATGAATTGCTCCCGATTCATTAAGTGGTCAGGATATGTTTGGTGTGTTGTCACGTCAAACGGAACGAAGTGTTATCCCGGTCCCAATTATTTTTCGTCCGGCGGGGACAATGTCTTCATTGATTCGGCAGGAGATCTTCACATAAAAATAACCAAAAGCGGGGGTAAATTTTTCTGCACGGCAATCTTTGCTACGCAAACAGTTGGTTACGGCAAATATACATTTCTCGTATCTAGTCGTGTTAATAATCTTGACAGGAATGTTGTTCTTGGCCTGTTCACATGGAACGACAAGAGTTGTGTAACCAATGCCAACAGTGAACTCGACATTGAATTCACAAGATGGGGTGACGCAAATGATCCGAACGTAATCAACTATTCCGTTCAGCCGACAAACTTCGGACAGGAAACTGAACGATTCACTACCAATCAGATGACTTACTCAGGAAACAAAACACTGCACTTCATCAATTGGACCCCAACACTTGTGAGTTTTTCGAGTTATAAGAATCATGTTAACCCACCCGTGCCGGCTGATCTGATTGCCGGCTGGTCATTCGGAAATAACAATCTGCCTAAGAGCAAAGAAGAATGTAACTCAAAGCCAATTGTGATCCCTGCTCCTGAAAGTGGCACGCATCTGAATATTAATCTATGGCTTGACAGAGGCCGCTATCCATCGGATGGGCAGGAAGTGGAAGTCGTCATTCACAGCATTGAGTTTACTGCTTTGGGATCGGAGTAGGTTTGTTACTTCAGCAGAACTAATTTCTTTGTTGTCGTTAAGCTCCCTGATTCAAGCTTGCAGTAAAAGACTCCACTTGACAGATTTGATCCATTGAAATCAACTGTGTAGTAACCCGCTTCTTGAAATCCGCTTACAAGAATAATGACTTCGCGTCCTTCATTATCGTATATGAACAATTTCACATCCGCGCTTGCCGGGACTTCGTAAGTGATCTTTGTAACAGGGTTGAATGGATTCGGATAATTTTGTGACATCCCAAATTTTGAAGGAATCCCCACTATTACTTCGTTGTTCAAATCAAAGTAATCAAAGTTACCGTTGTAATCCAGCTGCTTCAATCTGTAATTATATCTTCCCGTATTCGGCTTGTCTTTGAAAAGATAGCTTCTTGGTTTGCTTGTAGTACCGTTGCCTTTTACAAATCCGATCGTGCTCCAATACTCTAAGCCGGACTGTTTCTTCTGAACTTCAAATCCGGAATTGTTTATCTCACTTGCCGTTGTCCATTCAAGTAAAACTGTATTGTTTGTCACCGAATGTGAAAAGCTTGTCAACTCTACAGGATAAACCCGCAATCCGGATGAATCAATTGAATGGCGAGAAGGATTTGTAACGTTAACGGCTGAGCCGCCAATATATGAGAGAATGTTTGTTGAAGGTGTGCTTGGACTCTCCCTCCACGACAATCTCAAATCAACCATATGGATATCAGGAAAATCAATTCTGATTAACATTCCCTGCGGGGAGGAGGTGAATAGTAACATTCTCATCAACTTAATACCGACAGGATTTTGGGGAATGACGTATCCGTTTCCGGGTCCGGGAAGCATATTCATTGACAACATCAATCGGGAAGTTCCATCGTTGTTATCAAGAATCCTCGGATTTCGCGGGCGCAGGTTTGGAGGCAGATTTATAGAACCATCATCGTCTATTAAATATGAAAGCACTCCTCCGTTGGCAACAGCTGTTTGAAAGTTTAGGTAATATTCTCCTGCCGCATACTCAAATCTTGTTGTATCGGTATGAACAAGATATATATCGAAGTTTATATAATTCCCTAACAGTTCGAGAGGTCCAAAATTTTTTGCGACAAGCTGATAATCCGGAGTTTGTGAATATAGAACTGTCGTGAACGAGAATACCACAATTGCTATCAGAGTAATTTTCTTCATAATCTTCAAGCTCCTTCGATTGTATTAACTTAGTTTCGGGATGAATCATAAACAAGATAAGATTTGAGTAATCACTTTTGCACTCACGGACTCAATAACATGTCACCATTCAACCTAATTGCCGGTAGCAGGCTCAGCGAACTTTGCCCCTTCTATGCGAACACTGAGTTTAACAATCACTCCTGATGCTGTGCAATGAGAAGAAGCGCTAAAAGCTTTTTATCGTCATTTGGAGGGCTCAGTTGCAACTTCTGAATTCAAATTTTTTACTGCATTTCAATAAACATCCCTATTAGGTATTTTGGATTCAAATAAAATAAACAGGAGAGAATCCAGTAATGGCTGAAAAGTTTAAGAACCTCATAAACGGAGAATGGAAAGATTCAGGAAGCGGAAAGACTTTTGAAAACAGAAACCCGGCAAAATGGAATGAAGACCTAATAGGAATATTCCCTTCATCAGATGTAAATGATGTTAACGAAGCAGTTGCCGCAGCAAAGAAAGCTTTTGAAAAATGGCGTTTGGTTCCTGCTCCCAAAAGAGGCGATATACTCAAAGTAGTTGGAGATAAAATGACCGAAAGAAAAGATGAGATCTCATTTGAAATGACGCGCGAGATGGGAAAAGTGCTTGCAGAAACTAAGGGTGATACTCAGGAAGGAATTGATACAGCTTACTATGCAGCATCAGAAGGAAGAAGATTGTTCGGACATAATGCACCCAGCGAACTTCCTGACAAGCTCAACCTCAGCTTCAGGGTGCCGATCGGGGTTGGAGGTTTTATTACACCCTGGAATTTCCCGATGGCTATTCCAACATGGAAGCTTTTCCCGGCACTTGTGTGCGGAAACACCTGCGTATTCAAGCCTGCTGAGATCACACCTAAGACTGCCGCCACACTTGTTGAGATAGTTGATTCTGCAATGCGAGAAGTTCTCGGCAAAGATTATATTCCCGGCGTGATCAATATAGTTCATGGCAAGGGACGAATAGTGGGCGAAGCAATGATATCTCATCCTGATGTTGACCTAATTTCATTCACGGGATCAACAGATGTTGGGAAGAGAATAAATGAAGTAGCAGGCGGATCTCTTAAGAGAGTCTCGCTCGAGCTCGGCGGAAAGAATGCACAGATCGTAATGAACGATGCAGATCAGGAGCTTGCGCTCGAGGCGGTTCTCTGGGGAGCTTTCGGAACTACGGGACAGAGATGCACGGCAACATCAAGACTGATACTTCACAAAGACATCTATGATGAATTTCTTGAAAAGCTTATCCAAAGAACCAACAAACTTAGACTCGGCTACGGGAATGAGAACAATGTTGATGTCGGTCCTTGCGTAAGTGAATCTCAAAGAGCTTCAGTCAACGATTATGTACAGATCGGAAAAAATGAAGACAAGGCAACCTTGGTTTCAGGCGGTGATTTTGCTGCCGATGGCGATCTTGCAAAGGGCTGGTTCTATAAGCCGACTATTTTTGCTGACGTGAAACCTGGAATGAGGATCGAGCAGGAAGAGATCTTCGGGCCTGTGCTTTCTGTAATTAAGTGTGACAGTTTTGAAGACGGAATCAATATCCTCAACGGTACCAAGTATGGATTGTCATCAAGCGTATTTACAAAGAATGTCAATGATGCATGCAGGGCTATCAGAGATATAAAGGCCGGCATCACATATATCAACGGAGCTACAATAGGAGCCGAAGCACACATGCCCTTTGGCGGAGTAAAACAAACAGGTAACGGACATCGCGAAGGTGGGTGGACAGTTTATGATTTCTACTCTGAGTGGAAAGCTGTTTATATTGATTACTCCGGAAAGCTTCAGCGTGCTCAGATTGATAACTATTGATAAAGACTCGAGTCAAATGGAATGATACAGAGCGGCATGTGAGTCTTTAAAGTTGTTTTCTAATGAAGTAATTTAGCGGGCTTGCCAAAGTAAAGCGGCAAGCCCTTATTTTTTGAGATGATAAAATTCCTTTTAATATTTACAGCAGGATTGCTTTTGTTTAATGAAGCAAATTCGCAGACCGAACCGGAAGCGCAACTTCAGCAGGGCACAGCTTATGTGAACGGCGGAAATTTTCAGGAAGGCATAAATTTGCTTACGCAGTTTCTCGAGTCGGATCCCGGAAATGCTTCTGCAAGATATTACAGGGCACTTGGTTATTACAATCTTAAGGACTACAACAATGCAATGTCCGATCTTAACTCATCACTTGCTGCATCACCGCAATTCACGGAAGCTTTAGATCTCCGCGGTTTGGTATATATGGCTCAGAAGATGTTCACAGAGGCGATAAATGATTTTACAAATGCCATCAATTCAAACCCGGAATTTGCTGTTTCATATCTCAACAGGGGTATTGCTGAAAAACTGAAGAAGCAATATGCACAGGCAGTTGAGGATCTTGATAAGGCAATCAATATAAATCCGGCATTGCTTGAAGCATATTATCAGAGGGGCGTTGCAAAGATGATGATCGGAACAATGGGACCCGCACTTGAGGATCTGAACTTCTACATCGAAAATGTAACAGACAGAGCGGGTGCATATATTGCACGCGGACTTGCTTATTATCAGGAGGGCAAATACGCTGAGGCCGCCGCAGATCTTGAGCAGGGTGTTCAGTTCAATCCCGGACTCGCGAAGGATTTCAATAACATTATTGAATATTCGAAGATCAATGCCGGACAAAAGTGACGGTCAGAATGAAACAGACTGAAGTCCGGTTGCAGTTGAGCATGAATCAGTAAGAGCACCTGACAGAAAATTGTTCTGTCTCAGTTGCTGAAATGAAGTTGAACTCATTTGGGTGCATGGACATTATCAATGTCCGGTATGCAAATGTGTGATTGTAAGCTGCTGTGAAAGTGAAGCGGAATGACAAACAGGAAAGTGACAATTTGTAACGCTGAAAGATGTAAACTATTATGTTGAAATTAAGTATCAGAGAAGATGAAGATGATTAGATTTGCAATTTTGTTTTTACTATTAATGTCCTTGTTCTCTTGTTCAAAGGATGATCAGGATTCGATAAATATCCGAAGTACCACCAGAGATACAGTTCGCTCAGTTGATGATTATCAAGTCTCATCCGGTGAATTAAGAAAGATAAGCAGCAGTGATGCTGTTAAGTTCATAGGAGATTCTCTCACGGTTGCAGGTTATGTAGCAGATGTTTTTGAATCGGAAAAAGTTGTGTATTTGAATTTTGAGAAGAAGTTTCCGCGCAATGTTTTTACATGCACGATCTTTGCCGGTAATGCAGAGCAATTTGGCGAATTGAAACTGTACAAAGGAAAGAATGTTGAAGTGACAGGTAAAGTCACGAGTTATAAAAATAAACCGCAGATGATCTTATGGTCGGAAGCACAGATAAGAATAATATCGAATTGAATACACGGTCGGGATTTGTGACCGTGTTTGGAAAACCGAATGCCGGAAAATCAACGCTGATGAATGCGTTGCTGAATTTCAATCTCTCAATAGTCAACCGTAAAGTACAAACCACAAGGAACCGCATCTCCGGAATACTTACAGAGAACAACTATCAGATTGTGTTCATAGATACGCCGGGAGTTCTTTCTCCAAAGTATGAGTTGCACAAGTTTATGCTTTCGGAGATTGCTTCATCATTTGAAGAGGCGGATATCCTGCTGATGATAGTTGATGCCGCCGCAAAAGATTCGTTTGAAGATGTGAGATACGTTTACGAATCATACGAAAAGAATTTTGGAGACAAGAAGAAGATCCTTGCATTGAACAAAGCCGACATCGCAGGCAGAGATGTTCTGATGCCGCTTACGGCAAAAATTTCAGAAGCATTTGGTTTTGATGATATCGTTCCCGTTTCAGCACTTAAGGGAGAGAATATAGACAGGCTCAAGGAAGTGATAGTAAAGTTTCTTCCGGAAGGACATTTCTTTTACGATGAGGATACACTGACTGATAAGCCGGAGAAATTCTTTGCGGCAGAGATACTGCGCGAGAAGATACTTTCACTGTATCATGATGAAATTCCATACAGTGTAATGGTGAGCATTCAGGAATTTACCGAAAGAAGTGATAAGCTTGTTTACATCAATGCGGAGATCATCGTTGAACGCGAATCACAAAAAGCAGTGATCATCGGAAAAGGCGGGGAGAGTCTGAAAAAGACCGGTGCCTATGCAAGAAAAAGTCTGGAGCATTTTCTTGGAAAGAAAGTGTTTCTTGAGCTGTTTGTAAAAGTAAGAAAGGGATGGAGAAACAATAAGAACTTTGTTAACAGCAGCATGATCAGAAATAACCCGTCCTGAATGACCTGCCCGTGGAATACAAGACTCCTTTGTATCCAAGTTCATTCTTGAATATGTTTGGCCTCACAAATTCATCTACAGAAAAATAAGTCAGATACTTTCTGACCCTCCAGGAGAAAACAAGATTTCTTGTGTTTGCAAATTCCGGACGCGACAAAAGCGAGAGATTTCCTGCAGTTTGATTTGTCACTACAAAATACTTCATGTCCGGATTTGTACTCTTAAATTCCAGGACATAAATCCCTGCTCCTGAACCGACCGTGTACCGAAACTCTGTTCTGCCGTCAACTCCAATATATCCGTCAGACGGAACTACAAGCTCCGGAAGAAATTCGTCTGTGACTTTAAAATTCTGACCGGGAGATGAGTAATAGTAAGATTGAAATTTGCTTCCGGACCGGTTCTCTGCAAAGCCGGTGATCTTAAGCCTTGAAGACAATGGTGTTTTCTTGGGAAGCTCGGCAACTGTCAATTGTTTCTTACCATCGGCTTCATAGATTGTCAGCTGAGAATTCTTTGAGTAATCCGGGAAGTCGAGAGAAACTTCGATCTTGCTTTGATAATAATCACGCAGGCTGCTGTAAATTTTTGATGAGGCATTTGATGATTTTGATTCAGGCTTTGCAGGAAGCACAACTTCGTTTGAACTTGTTCCCCTGCTGACCGAAACGGATTTTTTTCTGAACAACTCATATCCGGACGGATTTTTTCTCATCATTACAATATCTCCGCGGATATTTGTCTGCGATGCCGGAAAGTCGACAGTAAGAAAAACATGATCCTTATTTCTGCCCGCAGTTTTTGTTTCGCAGTGAATCATCTCACGGCTAATAAAGCTGACAAATGCCTCTGATGTGTCTGCCAGCGGAGGAAACATTACTTTGATTGCCGAGCTGTTATAGTTGCGTTTATCCGGCTGACCGAACAAAACAAGATCGGGATCAGTCACAGATAGATCATAATATATGACTGCCGTGGATGTATTTCTTTCAGCTATCAACACATCATATGGAAATCCGACATTCATACTTGTGAACCTGCCCATAACATCTGTCTTGAGTTCAACGCCATTGATGATAACCTTTGCATAAGGTACAGGAAAATTTCTTTCATCAATTACTCTGCCCGAGACAAAGGCAAGTGTCTGTTCAGGAGATACAAAATCCTCAGAAAGCTCCGATCCAAAAAAACGAATAAGTGAATTGAATAAAATGACGAATGAAATGAATAAGTACATTCAGGAGTTAAAGGTGATTTTTATTTTAGGCAAAATACCCTTAATTTGTTCTAAATAAAATAAGAAACAAGTAATTGCTTTTTGTGATTCGCTCACTTAACAAATGCATAATTTTACTACGGTAACTTAGTCATTACTTGCTCAAGACAAATTACAAAATCACTAAAAAATATCTCAATGAAAAAAATCTTTGTAATACTCGTTGCAACATTCCTGATTCAGGGATTCAGCAATATTTCTGCTCAGGATACATTTTCAATCTGTGCCGTTGATCCCGTTACCGGGGAAGTCGGCAGCGCCGGAGCATCTTGCGTGAACGACTGTACAATCCTTACTGACGTTCATCCGGGATGGGGTGTAGTTCATACACAAGCATCATGGCTTTCGGCAAATCAGAATTATGCAAGACAGCTTATGGACAGGAGACTGCCTCCGCAGGAGATCATTGATTCAGTAACTGCACGCGACGCACAGGGCAATCCGACTGTAAGACAATATGGAATTGTAGATCTTCTCGGTGGTGGAAGAACAGCAGGTTATACCGGAGTGAATTGTCTCAACTACAAGAATCACATACTTGGTCCTACCTACGCTATACAAGGTAATATTCTCAGCGGACAGCCGATTCTTGATTCTATGCAGGCAAGATTTCTCAGACAACCGGGAAGTCTTTCGGATAAGTTGATGGCAGCATTGCAGGGAGCAAATGTTGTTGGTGCAGATACAAGATGCGCGAGCTGGATGACATCGTCAAAGTCTGCTTTTATAAGAGTTGCAAAACCCGGTGATACACTTGGAGTATTGCATCTGAATCTGAAAGTGCTTAACACGCCATTCGGTCGGGAGCCGATCGATTCTTTGCAATCATTGTATAACCTTTGGATCACAACAAGTGTGAAGAATATTAGTTCTGTTATTCCATCTTCGCTGAAACTCATTGCTAATTATCCAAATCCTTTCAATCCTACTACTTCAATAAAATATGATCTGCCTTCAAAAGGTATTGTAACTGTTAAAGTTTATGATGTTCTGGGAAATGAAGTTGAAATACTGGTGAAAGAATTTCAAAACTCAGGCACATACGAAGTGACCTGGAACGCACAAGGCAGACCAAGCGGAATTTATCTGTGCGTTATTGAATCGAACGGAAGGAAGGATTCGATGAAGATGATGATCGTCAAGTAGCGGCAATTAAGATGTAGGAACTATCAATGAAAACTTTCATACATTTGCGGCTAATATATTTTTGCCACGAATAAAGAAAGCTAAAGCAGCTAATTAGCAAAACATAGAATCTCACCTGAGTAAGATAAGCCCGAAGGGCTGACACGATTATAGCATCGGATACAAGCAACATCTTAACCCCGAAGTGGTGATATTATTTTCTGCTTAATGCAATGCCATCCCTTCGGGGTTTTTGGTATGCTTCTTTTCTTTCAGAGTCACGACACGAAGTGCATCGTGTTCAGCTGCAAACAAGAGCCTCGAATGACTCTGCGGGGAGTATGCATTAAAGGCAGAGTCTTCCTCACGCAAAGTGTTATACAATTTTATTGTGTAATCACCGGGTGACTATGATAAGACGAGAAACTGCAAAATTGGTTGAGTGATCTAAATTATACATTTCGCCGGAGTCCCTAAAAGCAAGGAGACTCCGACGGTGGCGTGAAAAATCCTGCTAATCTTTTGTCTTCGAAGAGTCACCGGTGCTTTTCCGGGACTCTTCGAGAAAGATTTCACGGTCTGATCACACTAACAAAGTTTGCCGCATTGTTATCCGCCATGGCAAAGTCGGTGCCGTCCACAAAGCCATCGCCGGTGAGATCCGTCGACACATATCCGCTGACAAAATTAGCCGCGTCATTATCAATCGTACTTACATCAGTTGCATCAACGGTTCCGTCCTGATTCACATCGCCGCTGTAAATGGCAAAGCGAACGGGCGATGAATCTACCTGTATCATGTTGCTGCCAAATGCCTGCGATGCCGATGAAGTGAAATCATAATTAGTATTGCCTGTCATTGAAACCGTTGCTGCACTCCAGGTTTCAATGCTGTTTCTGTGCTTCAGTTTTATGTAGTAGTTGCCGTTCAGAACATTTGCAAATGTGAATGAGCTGATATGCGTTACCGAATCAATTACGGCAATTGCTGAGTCAACAACATTGAACGGCGAAACATTTGAATGAAGATATGCCTTTATCGTATCAGAAATGTCTTGCGCGTTTGAAGATGCATTATAAAGTCCTTCAGGAATAGCGGTAATGTTAACCGAAATGTTCGGAGGAAGCACGTTTGGACCGGGTTCTATCCAGTTGGATGTTTGTCCGTTCAAAGCAAAGTTCTGAAGTGTACCTGCAAAGTTGTTTGATGTTGCATCAATGAGCGATGTGATGCCGGAATTGCTTCTGCCTGCAACTCCCTGGTTAAAGTGATAGCTTGCAAGAAGTCCTGTCGCTGAATTTATTTCGTAATTCATATTGGCGGCAATCTCTGACTGCTCTAGCGCCCTCGTCCAAATCCTTACTTCATCAAGACTTCCGTTCGTAAATTCAGAGTTGCCCACGAAGTACCTTCCCAGCCCGCCACCTGATGTCAGCGGAGGAAGATTTACATCTGCAGCATTACGCTGGTCAACAGGCATTCCGTCAAGGTAACTTCTGAATCCGTTAACGGTGTTTCTCTTCCAGGTTACGGCAATGTGGTGCCAGTTGCCGTCAGTAGCCGCACTGCCAACCAGCACGCCTCCTGCTGTACCTCCGTCTGTTGACATGATATGCTTCTGCGATGCAGGGTTACTTCCCCAGCCGGCGACAATATAGTTGAACCCTGTGGGCTGAAAGCGTACAGCGGATTGCAGGGTTGTGCCCTTAAACCAATACTCGATAGTAAATTCCATAACCGAAGGAGATGTGAATGCCTGCGTCAGAGAGTTGGGAAGAGTTACATGGTCGTTCACTCCGTCAAAGTTTAGTGCTTCCGCCAATTTGTAACCATTGAATTCATCTGCTCCTATATCGGGAGTCACCCAATTTCTTGCATCTGTGTCAAAGTCAGTAGTAATTCCTGCAACAGGTGTTCCCGCTGCATCAACGGGTGAAGCAATATTTGAATCAATGTGAAGATCCGAAGAACTTATGAACTTTGGATCGGAAGAAATACTATTCGTGTCTTTACCTGTTGTAATTCTCCATGACGAAATGTCTGCAATGTCCGTGCTGTTAAAATATCCAAGCACTCCTCCTGTTCCGTTTGCAAAGATATCATTGTAGTTGCATAAAAGTCCGGAAGGATTAGCAGATGCACCGGCAACCCTGATAGCATAGTGCTTGCCTGAAGAGCCGGTGTTTGATCGTGAATTCTGAAATATGTTGTTTGTAAATCTTCTTGAACCGGTTGCTTCGCTGTAAAGCGCAAAAGTGTTTGAAGTTCCGTCTCCAGCGCTTCCAGAAATGTAAATGCTGTTGCTGATGTAGTTTGATACAGAACTTGGCCAGTCATGTATGCCATAGATTTGACATCCGTGCGTGATGCTTGTTCCTGTGGAGTCTTTTCCAAGACTTACCATATTGTTTGTGAATATACCAATCGTTGAGAAGGAGCTGATTCCCCTGATAGCGGATAAGTTGTTAGCTACGCTCAGCGAGTGAATAAAATTTCCGGTTACAGTGCCGGTGCCTGCGTAAATGGTCAAACCCGAGACAATGCATTGTTGCGAAACATTGGAATTCGAAACGGAATGTATTTTATTATTGTCTGCCGTAAAAGTGCCGCCCGGTATACTGATGTAAATGCCTGCCGTGCCTTGGTTGAAAGAAGTTCCTGTAACGGCTGACTGAATATTCCTTATGGTATTTCCCGAGCATGTCAATGAAGCTGCGCTGACTGATGAAGCGGATATGCCGTAAGTTGTGCTTCCGCTGGTTGCATTATTCACAAGGGAGTTTGCAGTGCCGCCGCCGACTGTATTGCCGTTACAGTTCCAAACCGGAGTTCCGGTTGTTACAAACAAAATTCCGCTGAAGTAACAGACAGGTCCGTTTGCAGTGATGCCGCCAATTGAATTGTTGTTGACTGACTTGTTACCATTACCAAATAATTTCATTGCATTCACCTGCTGTGTACCGAAGGAGTTTAACACGGTGTATGTGATTGAATTTGCAGTTTGGCTTCCGATAGTATTGCTGTCTGCCAGAATGTTTCCTTCCGTTACATTTATCAGTTGCGCGCTATTCCAGTTTCCGTTAAGCTGTATTCCTCCTATCGTATTTCCCCTGATTATTGTTTGTCCTGAAGTTCCGACATTAAGATTCATTGCATACAGGTTTCCCTGTGAAGGCGAGTGCATTGTGTATGTGCCTGTACCTGCGGATGATCCAAAGCCGAGCGTGTTTCCCTTAACCGTAAAGCCGTCGCCTGCGGGACAGTTGATCTGTATCATGTAGTGATCCAAATTACTGCTTGAGTAAATACGCGACCCGGACTGATAGAACCTGTTGCCCGTAACTGTAGCTGCTGTATTTCCTTCTCCAATCATCAGTCCTG
>CALEVL010000211.1 GCA_937924675.1 uncultured Ignavibacteria bacterium
TCTATTCGCCACGAATAAACGAATACTTGATTTGAGTTAATCTATAGTGAAGAAAGCCCGAAGGGATGAAATTGCTTCTTGTTGTGAGCGAGATCTTTTAAAGATGCATTCGTAGCTAAACTGCTCTTGCCACGAATACACGAATGCTTAAGCTGTATTAAACGTGAGGTGCAGATGATCAATTTCATTTGTGTCTGAGATTCATAGCGAAGAAAGCCCGAAGGGCTGCCCTGATTATAACATTTCATTTTCATGATCTGAATAACCCCGAAGGGGTGATATTGTTTCTTATTGTGAGCGAGATCTTTTAAAGATGCCATTCGTGCATTCGTGGCTAAACTGCTCTTGCCACGAATACATGAATACCGAATAGCGGAGATTACAATTAATTGTTTTGATTCATTGCTTCATTCAATAAACGATATGACTTTTTCCTTTCTTCGAAATCGGAAGTGATAGTTACAATTGTAAGCTCGTGAATCGCATATTTCTTAACGAGCTCATTCAACTTCTTTGATACTGCTTCTGCATCGCCTATCACCGCAGATTTTCTTCTGTATTCAATCAGCATCTTTTCTTCAAATGAAAAATTATGATTCATCGAAGTCTCCTCATCCGGAAACGGAATATTTTTTCCCTTCAGGAAAGTCTGCGAAAGCCAGTATTCAGAGCATTTTGCAATTCTAAGCGCATCTTCATGTGTTTCGCCCGTGACTGAAAATAATGCAAGATTAAGATATGGGTCTTTGAGATGTACAGATGGTTTGAAATTCTGATAATAACTCTGAAAGCACTGCAGCATGTATTCATCATTAATAAAGCTTCCGAAAACATACGGCAAACCGTTTTCTGCGGCAAACAGTGCGCTGTCAGGACTTGTTCCCAGTATCCATATTTCAGGCATTGCTTGTCCTTCAGGAACGGCAGTAACACTTCCGTTATTTTTTTTCCGGGAAGAATCATTCAGATAGCTTATCAGCTCAATGGTTTTCTCAAATGCATTTTCATTCGAAGTTCTTAATGCCCTCATAATATTTCCATCTCCACCCGGAGCTCTTCCAATTCCGAGGTCAATTCTGCCGGGATAAAGACTCTGAAGCATGTTGAATTGTTCAGCAATCTTGAATGGACTGTAATGACTTATCAGAACTCCGCCAGAACCGATTCTGATTTTGTTAGTTGCAGAAGCAAGTGCCGGCATTAGTATCTCAGGACTTGCCGATGCGAATGATCTTGAATTGTGATGTTCGGCTACCCAGTAACGATGATATCCCAATTCATCTGCAAACTTTGCGAGTTCTATTGTTTGCCGAATGGCTTCTTCAGGTGACAATCCCTGCACAACAGGTGATTGATCGAGTATGTTAAGTCTAATCATTGTGCAAGATAACTCTATGTTATTGTTGGAAAAATATCATTCCCCGCCTCACAAACCGGATCTATGGAAGCTCAACCAAATCTCTTAAAGATCATTCGTATGCAACCTTTCCGAATAGAAACACTTAAGGTCTTTATTTCAAAAGAACTAATCTGATCGATGCAAAACTTCTTTCATGAATCAGTCGGCAGAAATAAACTCCGCTTGGAAGATTGCTGCCGTCAAATTCAACTTCGTAACTTCCTGCTTTAAGATTGCTATTCAGCAATGTTGCAACCTGATTACCCAAGGTATTGTAAATTACTAATTGCACTTTTAAATCATTACTCCTGGTATTTGTAGAGATATCGAACTTTATCTTGGTAACAGGATTGAATGGATTTGGATAATTTTGATGAAGTGTAAATGAATCAGGTAGATAATTGCCGGTACGATCTACTCCGACAATTTGTGATGCCCAGATTTTATATACAGCTTTGTTGGTACTTACTATCAAAGTATCCTGACTATTATTGTCCTTTGATATTCCGATTACCTTTCGTGATGGAACAAATGCGTTGTTGAAAAGACTCCAGTTGATGCCTTTGTCCCTTGAGATATACAAACCATTATCAGCACCGGCATACAATATGTTAGAGCTGTCGGGATTTGACTCCATGATATTGAAATTAACCGGAAGCGTTGAAGAATCCCATGCTACACCGCCATTTGAAGAAGCGTAAAGCTTAGCAGAAGTAAATCCATAAACTCTCCTGTCCCTCTCGCTGAAAACTAATTTTTTGACCGGAGGTATGTTTACAGAAAAGAAGTTCGTACCGGCTGATGTACTCAGCATCATATTGTCACCTGTAACAAAAATGAAATCCTTGTTGAACGGGCTTATCTTTAAGAATCCGCCATCAGAATATTCTTTCAAGGAACTCAGCTGCGCAGTAACTACCGAAGTTGGATCTGTGCCAAAAAGCTCAACCCGCAATACAACATTGGAAAGAGCTTCGTTGGATAGGTTTGTTTTGTATGCGTAGTAATAATAATCTAAACCAAACGGAAAATCCGTCGTTGTGTCTATATCCATTCCGCAAAATCTTGAATACTCATAAACATTTATCGAATTAACTGTGTTAACACCCGAATTCTTGGTCAGTAGATTTTCTTCATACGATCCCCACTTTCTGGAATTCACTGTGTGCCTTATTATGAAATTTGTATCATCCGGCGATACTGCGAAATAGTTCAATTGGTCACAATACCAAAAAGTGTTGAAAGGATCATATCGCCAGTGAGCATTCAGAAATCCGCTCGCCGGATTGTACCACGAATAGTTCAGTCTGTTGAATTTTAGAATTCCTCCGGTTGAATTTGGACCGGGCTGTGCGTATGCGAGCTGAATATAAATATGTCTGCTTTGCAGGTCGTTCACTTTAAAACTTTGGAACTGCTTTATCTCGAGCGAATCAGAGTTGTAGATTTCAAGGTTGTCAGTCTGACTCAATCCTTTTGATGCCGAAACTAGGAACACTAATACTATTATACGTATCAATGTCTTCATGGTGAAATATTTGAATGTTTAATTTGAGATGTTAATAGTACGCCATTCCCTCAATTCCCTGATAAACTGTGCAGATATCTCATCTATTCTGTTTCAACTTAATCTTTAATTCATATTAAAAGTATGTACCTCACCGGGTACATTCAAGATATATCCCGGAATTAATTCATTGCGACTTCACATTGAAAGCAAGAATATTTAATCACTTGGCGTGTAATTCCCTGTCGATTGCGGCGAATATGCAACCGTCTTCGTTGGTGTTTCTGAACGAAGTGCCTGCCTGCTGCAGGCATGAAGATCATCAGCAAGAAAAAATATGACGTTGCTTGCGGCGGGGAGGGTAATTAGTAATAAGTTCAGGTCAACTTCAGCGATTTTGATACTTGTCTTGACCTGCTAGCTCCCACATAATGACTTTCTAATAAAGTCATGGATCATTAGTTTGCCAATACAATTTAATGCAGACAAAGAAATTTTGATCTTGTTATTTTATTTTTCTGCTTTTCAGATTCAAACCTACTCATGAGAAAAATCATACTTTCTCTGATCATTCTGTTCAGTCTCATACTTGTTTCTGTATATCTGATCAAGCCCGGTGATACTGAAGATGAATATCTGACAGAGATAAAGACCAAGTTACAGAACAAATCCGGACCAACGACAAACCATTCAAAGCTTGAACCTCTTCAAAAGGATTTTCAAACTCCGCAGGAAGTTACAGGCGCTTGTCTCAGCTGCCACACCGAAGCGCACAAACAGGTGATGCAGTCAAATCACTGGAACTGGGAGCGTGAAGAATACATTCGCGGACGAGGTATTGTAAGGATAGGAAAGAAGAATGCAATCAATAATTTCTGCATCGGAGTTGAGGGAAATGAGAAGAGTTGCGCAAAGTGCCATATTGGTTACGGAGTTACGGACAAAATGAATGGATATACAGATTCAACTAACATCGACTGTATTGTTTGCCATGACAACACCGACACCTATATTAAAGGAAGCGAGATGGGCGGAAATCCAAAACCCGGAATCGATCTCGGAAACATAGCACGGAATGTCGGCAAACCCACAAGATCAAACTGCGGAGTATGCCACTTCTTCGGCGGCGGCGGTAATAATGTTAAGCACGGCGATCTCGAAAAATCAATGTTCAATCCTACAAAGGAAATTGATGTTCACATGGCTACCGAAGGCGCAAATCTGCAGTGTGTTGATTGTCACGTTACGGAAGATCATAAGATGCTTGGTAAGATATATTCACTGTCATCCATGAACAGGGACAGGTCTTCATGCGAACAATGCCACAACGAGACTCCGCATTCCAAAGAAATTCTGAACGAACATACGATGAAGGTCGCTTGCCAGACCTGCCATATTCCCGTCTATTCAAAAGTTAACTCAACCAAGATGGAGTGGGATTGGTCAACGGCAGGAAGACTTGAGAACGGAAAACCCATCGAAGAAGATGATGAACTCGGCAATCATACTTACCTTTCCATTAAAGGCTCATTCAAGTGGGGCAATAATCTGTCACCTGATTATGTATGGTTCAACGGCACTGCCGATCACTATCTTCTGGGTGATACAACATCAAATTTGACCAAGCCGCTTGTGCTTAATACTTTAAGAGGATCTTACAACGACAAGAACTCTAAGATCATCCCGGTAAAAATTCATAAGGCAAAACAACCTTATGATCCCGTAACCAAGATGCTCATTCAGCCGAAGTTATTCGCTGACAATCAAGGTGAGGGAGCTTTTTGGAAGGACTTTGACTGGGTGAGAGCTTCAGATGTCGGAATGGAAGAAGTTGATCTGCCATTCAGCGGGACTATCTCATTCATAAATACTGAAATGTACTGGCCCGTTAATCACATGGTCTCTACAAAAGATAAATCATTGGAATGCATTCAGTGCCATAACCGAGATGACAGCAAATTGAACGGTCTGAATGATTTTTACATGCCCGGTAGAGATTATAATAAGATCGTTGATAACGGGGGCATCGGCATTATACTTGTTTCTATTGTCGGGATCGCAGTGCACAGCATTATGAGAATAGGATCTTCCCGAAAGAAAAGGAGCAAAGCATAACTATGAAGAAGACTGTTTACATATACAAAGCTTTCGAAAGATTCTGGCACTGGACTCAGGCATTGCTGATCTTCTTCCTTGCGGCAACCGGATTTGAGATTCACGGCTCGATTAAATTTTTTGGTTACGAGAATGCCGTTGAATATCATAATGTCGCATCCTATGCATTCATTGTTCTTATTCTGTTTGCGATCTTCTGGCATCTTTCAACCGGCGAATGGAAACAATATGTGCCGACTATGAAGAACATAAAAGCAGAAATAAATTATTATCTGACGGGCATTTTCAAAAATGTTCCGCATCCAACAAAGAAGACCGTTCTCAGCAAACTTAATCCTTTGCAGAAACTTGTTTACTTCGGACTCAAGATCCTCGTGATACCTGTGATGGTAATTTCAGGATTGCTCTATATGTTCTATCGCTATCCGCATCAGGGCAGTATTGTTGGGATAAAAATAGATTCGCTTGAGACCATTGCAATCTTTCACACCGCAGGAGCATTCCTGCTGATCGCATTCATTGTTGTCCATCTTTACCTGATGACCACCGGTGCAACACTTACTTCAAATCTCAAAGCAATGCTTACGGGATATGAAGAGATTGAAGAAGATGACAAAACTAAAGTAGATATTTTTCACAACCGGGACATTGCAGCTTCCGGATTGACAAAAGAAAATAAATGATTCCAATTATGATGAAGAAATCTGAATACATGAATCCGTATCTTGCCGGCTTCTTACTAGGCCTGCTATTACTTGTGACTATTTTCATCACAGGCAGAGGGCTCGGAGCAAGCGGAGCATTCAAGAGCGGAGTAGTTGCGGCTGTCAGTTCAATTGCACCGGCTCATGCTTCCGATACGCATTACTATCTTGAGTATGCCGAAGAGCATAAGGGTAATCCGCTGAAAAGCTGGCTCGTGTTTGAGGTAATGGGCGTTCTGATAGGAGCATTTGCATCCGGCTTGATTTCAAACAGGGTGAAGCTCAAACTCGAACATTCACCCCGCATAACTTCAACAACGAGGATAATCGCCGCTAGTTTTGGAGGGTTACTATTCGGACTTGGCTCTCAGCTTGGTCGCGGATGCACAAGCGGCTCCGCGCTTAGCGGTATGGCTGTCCTTTCCACAGGCGGCATAATTACCATGCTTGCAATTTTCGGCGGGGCATATGCCTTCGCATATTTTTTCAGAAAACTCTGGTTATAATAAGAAAGGAATTTTAAAATGGCACCATTAGTACCTGACATAATTGGAAATGAACTTAACCTTGTTGTTGCGCTTCTGATAGGAATCGCATTCGGCTTCATACTTGAGCAAGCCGGATTCTCTACTTCCAAGAAGCTTGTCGGATTGTTTTATGGTTACGACTTTACCGTGCTCAGAGTATTCTTTACGGCAGGAATTACCGCAATGATAGGCGTTATCGCTTTCGGGCATTTCGGATTGCTGGACCTGAATCTAATCTATGTCAATCCCACTTACATCTGGTCGGCAATTGTCGGTGGACTTATCATGGGATTGGGATTTGTTGTCGGAGGATTCTGTCCCGGTACAAGTGTTTGCGCAGCGGCAATCGGGAAGATTGATGCGATGATATTCATAGCCGGATCTTTTCTCGGCGTGTTTATTTTTGCAGAAGGTTATCCATACTTTGAGGGACTTTACAAATCCGGCTTCTGGGGTTATCCTCACATGTTCGAAACTCTCGGAATGAGTCAGGCAGCTTTTGCCGTAGTTATGACTGTCTTCGCAGTTGTTGCATTCATTGCAACCACAATGATCGAGAAAAAAGTGAACGGTAAATCCAATCCCGAACTGGTTCCTGTCAGAATGTATTATGGTTTGGCGCTCACTGTGATAGTTATAAGTTTAACAGCTTTCCTCATGCCCGAAAGACAATCCGATATTCTGAATCGATCTTCGAATGAGGCAGTGCTGAATTCTTTTGACCCTATGAAAATGACCGCGGACGAACTTGCATACAGGATAATCGACAACGACAGGAAACTGCAGATAATGGATTTCCGCACGCAGGATGACTTTAAACAATTGAACTTGCCGGGCTCGGAGAATCTGACCTATGAGAATCTGTTCGGCAAAGATGCGGCAAAGACTTTCTCGCGTAAGAATGTTGATTATGTATTCCTTGCCAATACGGAAGATGAGGAGAAGAAAGCTGCTTACATAGCACGTGAGAACGGATATGAGAATGTCTATGTCTTGTCGGATGGAATGAACGGCTTCAGAGAAAAGATCATAGACTTTCGTATGCCGTCTAAGATTGAGAACAGACATGAAGCAGATACTTATAAGTTCAGAGAGAAGGCAAGCATTCTGATACCCGAATTGATTAAAGAGAATAAAGACAAAGTTACACAAGAAAAGAAAGAATCAAAACGAGCGTTGGGAGGATGTTAGAGAATGGTTGGATCTGTTTGAACAGTTTCCGACTTCGGCAGCATCGATTTGCGCGTGTAAAATTCCTTCCCGAAATTTCTGATATGCTGAAGCAGATCTATATTGCTGATCTTATGGTAAATGTTGATATCAAGATAATAAGGCAATAATAATTTCTCGAGTTCTGCCAGTAACTTCAGCAACAGATCATGGTCAATATCTTTTCCAAATATAGTAAGGTCAATATCAGAGCCATTTCTGAAATTACCTTTCGCCCTTGAACCATAGATCAAGGCCTTTTCTATTTGCGGATATTTCTCAATTACAGAATTGATCTCACAGATGACATTTTCGCTGAGTCCAAATTTCATGGCTAATTTTCCATCCTGTTGTTCATGTGTTTAGTGAGAGAATCTCTGAGCGAAATAAACATTCCAAAGTAACTCCCAAGAATCTTTCCTGAAATTTCATCGGCAACATCCTCATTATATACATGTGAAGTAAGATTTCTGTCTATTATCATACGCATCCAACTCTCTCCGTCATCAATCATTCCCCGGTTAAAGGCAAGCATGAAAGCATCTCTGCTTCCCTGTATGCCGGAATCACCCTGATACTCATAGAAATCTTTGATCGTATTCCAGGCAAGCTCAAAAGTATATTCAAATGCCTTGATCAAACCCTGCTTCTCAAGTTTATTCAACTTGCTGCCTTTATCAGAAAACTCTCTTAACTGTTCCAATGCTTTTGAGAAGTTAGAATACCTTTGCTTCCATCTTACATCTTCGTTCATATTTTTCTATCACCAATTATGTTAGTTAAAAATTACAGAAATAAATTGCAAATAAACATTTGAATTTGGGGTTCATAAATCTTCATCAAATTCTGTGAGATCATCTAACCGAACTATTGTTAGATGTGATAGTAGTCATTGCCGCAACTTTTAACTTTTAACTTTCAACTTTTAACTCTTAACTCTATTTTGCTATTAATGAATCAATCCAATCCTTACGATATTAGTCCCGAAGAGGTCCGCAGAGTTGATGAACCTGTAATTGAAGAAAGCAAAAAAGGTTTCGGTGTTTGGCTGAACATAGTTATGTTTCTTGTCACTTTTTTTACAACGACGGTTGCCGGAGTGTTTTGGGCAAACAAAGATTTTTATAATCTCGATAATCTTCCTTACGGTCTCACATATTCGCTACTCATAATGCTTGTGATCTCAACGCATGAGTTCGGTCATTACTTTGCTGCAAGGTATCACAAAGTTCCCGTAACTCTGCCTTACTACATACCTTTTCCATTCATTTCGCTCAATCCTTTTGGAACGATGGGAGCAGTGATAAGGATGAGAGCAGATTATTACAGTCGTAAAGCTCTTCTCGACATCGGAGCGGCCGGCCCGATTGCAGGATGGGTAACTTCTCTTATTATACTTATCATCGGATTCATAACACTTCCGCCGATAAGTTTTCTGTATGAACTTCATCCCGAGTATGCAACTTCAGGAATTCCAACAAGCGGATTTACTTTTGGCAACAATCTGATCTTTCTGGCTTTTGAAAAATTATTTGTCAATTCATCAACAGCATTCATGCCTCCGATGAATGAGGTCTATCACTATCCGTTTTTGTGTGTGGGATGGTTCGGACTGCTGATAACCTCTCTCAATATGATGCCCGTTGGTCAGCTTGACGGTGGCCACATCTCCTATGCAATGTTTGGCAACAAGCACAAATACATTGCATACGTAGTTTTCGGATTGCTCTTGTTCTTCGGATTACTTGGCCTGCTCCCGCTGATTGACATCAATCTCAACATTGGCTCAATCAACTGGCTTGTCTGGGCAATTTTGATTTTCTTTGTGATTAAGATTACTCACCCGGAGACTGTCACAGAACTTGATGAGCCGCTTGGCACGGGAAGAATGCTCACCGGCTGGTTTACATTCTTCATCTTCATAGTATCATTTTGCCCTGTTCCGGTATTTGAAGCTTAAGCACTGTGAAAAAGAACAGGGCTACTCTTTTCATAATTTTCCTCACTGTCTTCATCGATCTTCTCGGATTCGGAATTATGATTCCGCTGCTTCCCGCATTCTCAATAGAGAAACTATATCTGAGCGAATCAATGATCGGTTTCATAGCGGGAGTTTACTCGCTTGCACAATTTGTCTTCAGCGGATTCTGGGGATCGCTGTCTGACAGATACGGAAGAAGACCTGTACTCATTGCAAGTCTTGCAGGAAGCATGCTTGCTTATATTCTGCTGTCACTTGTATTCTCCGGACTGATTCTTTCCACAGCTCTTCTCATTATTGCCCGGGCATTTGCCGGATCGTTTGCTGCAAACATCTCTGCGGCACAAGCTGCAATATCAGACATCACAAAGCCCGAGGAAAGATCAAAAGGCATTGCGCTCATCAGTACTGCATTTGCGCTTGGGTTTGTCTTCGGACCGGGTATTGGCGGAATTCTCTCAGAGAATTTCGGATTTGGATTTCCTATTTATGCATCAGCTTTGTTGTCTCTCATCGCTACAGTTCTATGCTATTTCCTGTTTAAGGAGACTTTGTCTGAAGAGATAAGAGCCGCAAATATGAAGGCTAATGTAAAGAGAAAGATCCTTGATCTGAAACTCATCAGAGATACTGTTAAGAATGAGAATTACGGCAAGTACATAATTGTATTTGTTGCAGGTATTTTTTCATTCTCAAATATCTTCGGAACGTTTCAGCTGTTTACTGGAAGAAGCGATGGACTTGCATACAATCAGTCGGAGGTTGGATTGATCTTTTCCTTCATGGGAATCTGCAATGCACTTGTTCAGATATTCCTCATAAAATTTTTTACGAAGAGAATGGGCGAACAGAATTCCGTTGTGCTCGGATGTTTTCTTTCCGTGTTCGGGCTTTCTCTCATAGGTTTCTCTACTACAACAATTATGCTGATGATCGTGATCGGAGTTCTTGCGATCGGAAACGGACTTAACAACACCGTCTCCGTAAGTCTGCTCTCACAGCACATTTCCAAAGACAAACAAGGAACAGTTCTCGGCGTCAATCAGTCGCTGGGATCACTCGCAAGATTCTTCGGTCCGGTATGGGGAGGAATGGTTTATCAATGGATAGGTTACAGGTACCCGTTCGTTACCGGCGGTTTGATCATGCTGGGCATTACGGTATATGCTTATGCAAAAATAAGGAGGTGAGTTGATGATGTCATTGATGTTCATTAGTTTTGCCAAGGTTATGGGGAGTCCCGAAGGGACGACATACATCAGCACAGGGTGCAACCCTGTGTAGACATACATCAGCACAGGGTGCAACCCTGTGGAGACATACATCAGCACAGGGTGCAACCCTGTGGAGACATACATCAGCACAGGGTG
>CALEVL010000212.1 GCA_937924675.1 uncultured Ignavibacteria bacterium
CCTGGCATACATGGTTTACTACTACAGATTTCCGATGAAAAAATTCATATCGGCAATTTTGCTTGTGCCGATCGCCGCACCTCCACTTGTAGGTGTTGTTTCCTTTCTATTTCTGCTTGGAGAGAACGGTCTTCTAACAAAGCTTATAATGAGCATTACCGGTATGAATACTGTGCCATTCATCTTTGACGGTTGGACTGCGGTTATCATAGTACATTTGTATTCATTCTATCCTTACTTCTACCTCTTTGCGTCATCGGCATTGATGAAAACGGATTCAAATCTGATCGATGCATCATATTCTCTTGGCGCTTCCAAATTTAAGACTGTCTTCAAAGTCATTGTACCTCAACTCCTTCCTGCAATTGCCGGTGCATCTCTTATAGTGTTCATGGCAAGCATGGCATCATTCTCAGCGCCGTTCATTTACGCCGGCTCAAGCAAATTTCTTACAACAGAGATATACTTCTCAAAGATCAACGGAGATACTGCATACTCTGCTGCGCTTGCAGTAATACTTACTCTGATGTCTCTTGTATTTCTTTTGCTTTTGAGAGTATACAGAAAGAAGAATGCAACGAGTGCAAAGACGAAAGGAGCTGTCAGAGCTGAGACTGCTTTGTCGCATGAACATTCAGGTATTGCGGGAACTATGATCACGGGGATTTTCTCGCTGCTGATATTGCTGCCTGTTGCCGCACTTGCATATTTGTCATTGATACCGGAGGGTTCACTTATGAGAAATTTCTTCGCAGAACCTTTGACGGTGGAGAACTACACAAAGGTCTTTAGCGATCCGGCATTCTTTGAACCATTCTCGAACAGCATCGTAATGTCAGTCATTGCCGTTGTGATAGTGTTGATAGTTGGAGTCAGCGCTTCATGGCTAATAGCAAAGAAAAGAGTCAACGGCGGAGGTTTGCTCGAAAGCATTTTATCAATTCCTTACGGAGTTCCCGGAACTGTTATTGCAATCGCATTCATACTTAGCTTCAGTTTTCCATCTGTATTCTCGTTCTTCAAAATCCTTGCAGGAACATTCTGGATATTGCCGCTGGCATATGCAGCAAGGAATGTTCCTCTGATGACGCAGTCGGTGATGGCAGGGCTTTCATCAATTGATCCATCGTTGGAAGAAGCTTCATCTTCACTCGGCGCATCCGATTCAAGAACGTTCGCAAGAATAACAGCACCGCTTGTGATGCCTTCAGTGATTCACGCATCAATGCTAGTATTCATTGCCTGCATAGGCGAGTTTGTTTCAACAATACTGCTTTACACATTTTCAACAAAGACTATCTCCGTAGAAATCTATTCACAACTAAGACTTTACAACACAGGGTCGGCGGCGGCATACGGAATGATACTATTCATCATTGTTATGGCGGTTGTGTTATTGTCAAGGAAGTCAATTGAGAAGAGCATTTAGAAATTGAAAATTGAAATGAGTGGTAAGCTAATTTTTAAAAAGATAACCCGCACTTATTTTCATTTCCTAATTTGTATGGAAATAGTGAAGTGTTTTGGTAAGATGCGGAGGCGATTTGTCAGCCGTGAAACTTTTTATATTGAATCCAATAGCATGATAATCTAA
>CALEVL010000213.1 GCA_937924675.1 uncultured Ignavibacteria bacterium
AGGCAATTATACGGCAGCCTGCCCGAAGAATACTGAACTTCAGCACTTTTTGCAGGCGGGCGGGCAACTCGTCGCCCTGAGCTTGTCGAAGGGTTTCTTTGCCAAGCTTTCTGTCGCATGCCTATAGTCACGCTGAGCTTGTCGAAGCGTGCGAGAGGTTGTTTAAAAGAAAGCGGAATTGATTTTATTCTATGCAAATGGTTCTAGCAAACTGATTGCTAAGTAAAACGTTTTGGACAGATGTGGGTTTACCACATATCTGAGTGCTATTTGAAAAAGTAAACATAACATGAAGAATTCAGAATTTCATAACGACTGTCTATTTGTTAAATTGATAGAAATCACATTACACTTTGCTCATAGAGTTTACCTCATCCGGCATCTTCTGCAAAACTGCCGGAGTATATATTGATCCTACAAAGTCCGTTGATAAAGCAATCATAACTCACTCGCATTCTGATCATGCCAGGCGAGGAAGCAAAAGCTATCTGACTTCTAACAAGAATATCCCGATACTGAAACACCGGTTGGGAAATTCAATTAGCGTGAATGGAATCAGTTATGGTGAGACACTCAACACAAACGGAGTAAAGATTTCACTTCATCCTGCAGGGCACATACCCGGATCATCGCAGGTCAGGCTTGAATATAAGGGAGAAGTTTGTGTTGTATCAGGCGATTACAAAATTGAGAATGATGGATTGACCGAAGAGTTTGAACCGGTGAAGTGCAATACGTTTGTGACGGAGTCTACATTTGCATTGCCGATTTTTAAATGGGACTCTCAAGATGTTGTCATTGATTCGTTAAGGAAATGGTGGAGAAGGAATAAGTCAAAAGGAAACGCCTGTGTGATTGGTGCATATTCTCTTGGCAAAGCACAGAGATTGCTGAAGCAACTTCACTCTGATGGAGAAATAATTTTTGTGCATCCGGCCATAGCTCAGATCAATGATGTGCTTAGATCTGCAGGGTATCAAATTCCGCATGCAGAAGTTTACCGGCAGTCAATGAAACGAAAAGAACTTGAAGGAGCCTTGATAATTGTACCGCCATCAAGTATTAACTCAGAGAGTTTTGCAAAACTTGAACCGTATGAAAATGCTTTTGCTTCAGGATGGATGGCTGTTAGAGGAAGCAGAAGATGGCAGTCATTTGATGCCGGATTCGGATTGTCTGATCATGCTGATTGGGAAGGACTTAATGAAGCAGTAGAATTGAGTGGCGCTGAGAAAGTCTTTGTAACACATGGCTTTACAGATGTGTTTGCAAGATGGCTTGGAGAGAAAGGCATTGATGCAGAAGTAGTTGGTGAAAGAAGACTTCAACAAAGAACGGAAGGTGATTTATGACAGTAAGTAAGCAATGAAGAAGTTTGCCAAACTCATAGAGGATCTTGACAGCACCAATAAGACCGGCGATAAGACTTCTTTCATTAAAGAATATCTTTCTTCAGCAAGTGATTCAGATAGACTCTGGATGATCTATCTTTTGTCGGGAGGAAGAATTAAGAAAAGTTTCACAACTCCGGAATTGAGGCAATGGGTAGTTGAGGCGTCAGGTCTTCCGCAGTGGCTCTTTGATGAAAGCTATTCATTCGTCGGTGATCTTGCTGAAACAATATCGCTTGTAATGCCAAAGATGATTGACAGTGCTGAATATTCACTTTCAGGGCTTGTAAGAATAATCAATCAGAAGAAGAACGAAATCGATGACATCAAGCAATCCGTAATGGATGTGTGGAAATCTTTGGACAGGAGAGAACTCTTTGCGTTCAACAAACTTATCACAGGCGGCTTCAGACTTGGAGTGTCATCCAAGGTTCTTATCAAAGCAATTTCCGAACATGAGTCTGCTGAACCTGACCTTATCGCTTTTCGTCTGTCAGGAAAATGGGATCCGCACAACACAACATACTCTTCATTAATCAGCGGCGATGAAGATCTTGTAAATCTCTCTAAGCCGTATCCGTTCAACCTTGCTTATCCTTTGGAAAACACGGTTGATGATCTTGGTAAGTGTGATGAATGGACAGCAGAATGGAAATGGGACGGGATAAGGGCTCAGCTTATCAGAAGAGGCGAAGAGTTGTTCATTTGGTCTCGAGGAGAAGAGATCATCACCGAGAAATTTCCGGAACTTGCTATTGCATTGCAGAATATTTCTGCTGGCACCGTACTTGATGGCGAGATACTCTGCTTCAGCGAGGGAAAACCTATGAATTTCAATGTTCTTCAGAAGAGGATCGGCCGAAAGAATCTGACATCGAAGATTTTGAAAGATGCACCGGTTGTCTTCATTGCTTATGATATTATTGAATATGAAAGCAAAGACATAAGGCAGGATCCCCTTGAATCAAGACGAACCAAATTAGAAAAAGTCTTATCAGCTAATAATAATAGTGCATTGAAGTTGTCGCCACTGATTACTTTTGGCGATTGGAATAAACTCCGTGAGATTCGGGAGCAATCATCGGAAAGGAGAACGGAAGGTTTGATGATCAAGCGTAAAGTGTCCTCATATCAAACCGGAAGAAAAAAAGGGAATTGGTGGAAATGGAAGATTGATCCTATGACTGTTGATGCCGTGATGATATATGCTCAGGCAGGGCACGGCAGAAGATCCGGACTATATACAGATTATACTTTTGGAGTGTGGGATGAAGACAAGCTTGTAACAATTGCCAAAGCATATTCCGGATTAACTAATAAAGAAATAGAAGAAGTTGACAGGTTTGTTAAGGAGAATACATTGGAAAGATTCGGACCTGTGCGGACAGTCAAGGCGGAGCTTGTATTTGAAATTGCATTTGAAGGAATTGCTGAATCGTCAAGACATAAGTCAGGTATTGCTTTGCGTTTTCCAAGGATCAGCAGATGGAGAAAAGACAAGAAGGCATCAGATGCCGACAATATTTTAACATTGAAGAAGCTAATATCGAAATGACGAAGGCAGGCGTTTGTTGAAGACAATCATTGAAGATACAGAAGCAAGCAGGAAAATATCTGAATGGTTTGCATATAAAGGCTGGAAACCGTTTGATTTTCAAAAACAAGTTTGGGAATCTTATGCAAATGGATACGACGGAATTCTAAATGCTCCAACCGGCAGTGGAAAGACCTTTGCAATGTGGTTTGCTGTTGTAGCGTCTCATCTCAATTCAAAGGAAACTATAAGGAGGAAGAAAAAGGAAGGACTGAAACTTTTGTGGATCACTCCGCTAAAAGCATTATCCAAAGACATTGAACGCGCACTCAAGGAATCTGCAGGCGATCTGAAAATTCCATGGAACATAAGTACCAGAACAGGTGACACTTCTGCATCAGTCAAGGCGAAGCAAAAGAAGAATGAGTATCAGGTTCTTATCACAACTCCGGAAAGTCTCCATCTTATGATTGCAGGAAAAGATCACGAAAAATTCTTTGAAGAGCTGGAGTGTGTTGTGGTTGATGAGTGGCATGAATTGCTTGGAAGCAAGAGGGGAGTTCAAGTTGAACTTGCGCTTTCACGCATCAAGTCAGTCAGGAAAAAAGTTAGAGTGTGGGGTGTCTCGGCAACGATTGGAAATCTGAAAGAATCACTTACAGTTTTGCTTGGACCGGGAAAGGGAAAGAGAAAAATTGTAAGATCTGATATCAAGAAAAAGATTTCTATCACTTCATTGCTGCCGGATGAGGTTGAAAGATTTCCATGGGCCGGACATCTCGGTATCAAGATGCTTCACAAAGTTGTGCCGATAATCAGAAAGTCGGAATCAACACTTATATTTACAAACACTCGCTCTCAGTCAGAGATATGGTATCAGAAGATTCTTGAACACTATCCTGAGTTTGCAGGAGTCATCGCACTTCATCACGGTTCAATAGACAGGAAGATACGGGATTGGGTTGAATCAAATCTTCACAAAGGAAAACTGAAAGCAGTTGTGTGCACTTCGAGTCTTGATCTTGGAGTTGATTTTTATCCTGTTGATACTGTGATACAAATCGGAAGTCCGAAAGGAGTTGCAAGATTCCTGCAAAGAGCAGGAAGGAGCGGACACAGACCTGATGCGACAAGCAGAATTTATTTTGTTCCGACTCATTCGCTTGAACTTATAGAAGGAGCAGCGCTGAAGCAGGCTATTGAAACAAATTATCTGGAGGACAGGCTTCCGGTTCTGAAGCCGATCGATGTGCTTGTTCAGTATGCATTCACTCTTGCTGCCGGTGACGGGCTTGAACCTGCAAAAGCTTTCGGGGAAGTTAAGAAGACTTTTGCATATAACGATCTTCGTGAGGATGAATGGAACTGGGTCATGAATTTTGTAATAAGTGGCGGTGATAGTCTGAAGAATTATGATGAATATTCCAAAGTCGAATTAGTTGACGACAGATACAGAATTACTGACAGAAGGAAATCACTCTTTCACAAACTCTCGATAGGAACGATAGTAAGTGAAATGAGTATGCTGGTGAAATATATAACCGGCGGAACTCTTGGAGCTGTCGAAGAGGATTTCATAGCAGCAATGAAGCCCGGAGATGTTTTCACTTTTGCGGGAAGAAATCTGGAGCTGACTGATATTCGTGAGATTACGGCTTATGTCAAAAGAACAAAACGTAAGAGCAGCAGAGTGCCGAGCTGGCTTGGCGGGAGAATGCCGCTCTCTTCTCAGCTGTCTGAATTGCTGAGAATCAAGCTCGGTGAATCGATGAAGCATAATGCCGAAGGAATAGAGCTCAAAGCAATCAGACCGATTGTGGAACTTCAGTCGTTAAGATCTCACGTTCCCGGAAGAAAGGAATTTCTGATCGAGATGTTTGAATCTGAAGAAGGACATCATTTGTTCTTCTATCCGTTCGAAGGACGGCTTGCGCACGAAGGGCTTGCGGCACTGTTCGGTTACAGGATAGCAAAGTTGAAGCCAATGACATTTTCTTTTGCCATGAATGATTATGGCTTTGAGCTTTTGAGTGATTCGGATATACCAATCAGAGATGCGATCGGTGCCGGACTTTTCAGTACTGATTCACTCGAACAAGACATAATGCAAAGCATAAACAGCTCAGAACTTGCTAAGCGCAGGTTCAGGCAGATTGCAAGAATTTCAGGATTGCTGTTTCAGGGTTACCCCGGAAAATACAAGACCAACAAAAATCTTCAGGCATCATCTGAATTGTTGTTCGAAGTCTTCAGCAAGTATGAACCCGAGAGTCTCTTGTTGAAGCAGGCTTATGATGAGATGCTTCAGTATCAGCTGGAATATTTCCGGATCAGGACAGCGCTCGACAGGATTGGAACTCAGAAACTTATACTCACAAATCCTGACAGGCCGACTCCGTTTTCATTCCCTATACTTGTTGACCGGATGCGTGAGAAGATTTCATCGGAAAAGCTTGAAGACAGAGTAAGAAAGATGCAATTGAAATATGAAAATGATCAGACATGACAGTATCTGAAAATACACTGACAATAGACCTTCTCGGTGAAGAAGCAATTCTGTTGCCGCAGAAAGCAATCTACTTTCCCGATCATCGCACATTGCTTTTGTCAGATGTGCATTTGGGAAAATCATCTCATTTCAGAAGAGAAGGATTGGCATTGCCTTCATCAATGTATTCAAGCGATCTTCTGAAGCTAAGTAATCTATTGAATGAATATAGACCGCACAAAGTGTTTATCCTTGGTGATTTGTTTCACATCGGTCATAAATCTGACATCAGTGTTTTCATAAAATGGAGAGAGACTTACAATTCAACAGAGCTCATACTCGTAAAAGGAAATCACGACAGGTTTGAAGTCAAAAGAGCTGATGAGTTTGGGATTGACATTGTTGATGAATATTTGTTCTGCAAGAAATTTCTGCTAAGACATTTTCCGGATAATTCTGATAAGACACCTGTCATTACAATCCACGGACACATTCATCCTGCTGTGAGAATATTTGGAAAGGGCAAGCAATCAGCTTTGCTTTCGTGTTTTCATCTTAGTTCAAATAATCTTGTTTTGCCGGCATTCGGGGAGTTTACGGGAAGGCATGTAATTTCACCTGAGAGGGGAGATAGAATTTTTGCAGTCATTGAAGACGGCTATCATAGCATTGTGGAAGAAGTGAAGTAAGAGTCACATGTGCTTATATGAATTCTTTTACCTGTGGCCAGAGCATTCGGAGATCTGCCTTCGGGCGACGTGCAATGTAAACCGGCATGTTGTTTTCGTATGGCATGCAATACTTGTTGTCGGTTCTCCCAAACTCTATAACTTCAGCGAATAACTTTTCGTGATCTTCTTTGTCACCGCCAATAATTATCAATGTCTGCAATTCTCTTTCTCCCAGACCCCAAAGCCAGAAATTATTATGTCCGCATATAACATCAGGCAATCCTTTATCTCTTCCGTAATACTTAACTGCTCCTGCTTCTCCGTAATTCTGCGCATAGATGCCTGTGGTCTTTCTCTCTTCTGCACTAAGTGATTTGAATGCATTCTCAACAATTCCTGCAAGCTCTATCCATCCAAACCTGTCCGCAAAGTGCTGAGGCAATACTCCTTTATCATGATGCTCTGATTCTTCGGGTTTGATTCCAATGAAGTCTGAATACTGCTGATATTTTTCCGGTGAAAGCACAGGTACTGCCATTGGAGAAAAAACAATAAAGGATGCTATCAGAGATATCAGAAAGAAAAATTTGAATGCGGAATTGATTCTTCCTTGTCCGATGCCTGCGGCAACAATGGCACCGGCAGCTATCAGCGGTGCGTAAGCGCCGGTTAAATAATATGGTTTACTGTTCTGTGTTACAAGTATTATGAAGGAAATCACATAAATGAATCCGAGTACTCTGAATTCTTTTAGCTTTGCTGAAAAGAGAAGTGCCAATAATCCGAGCACCCAGAAAATGGAGGTTACCGGTCCCATATTAAGCAATTGAGCTTTGAAGAAGTCAAGAACTGTAAAATCAACATTCTTGAATTGAGATGCATTGGACATGAACTCCAGAGTAGGATATCCGTTTAAATAATTCCAGATCAGGAAAGGAATAAAGATCAGAAATGAAATCAAATTGCCCGCAAGAAAATATTTGTTGCCCAATTCTTTTCGAAGCGGAGTGAAGTACATACATAAATTCAAAGCAACTGCTAAAATTCCTAAGCTGAATTTGTTCATTAACCCGAATCCGAGAACTATGCCGTAAAGAATCCACAATTTTTTGTTGTCGCCCTTGATGATCATCAAGAGCAGTGAATAAAGTATTGCCCAGAATACGAGTTCGAATGAATTCATAGAGTAAAACCCGGTGACGCCAAGTATTTGCGGAGATGCAAGCACTGCTAGCGCAGAAAGAATTGCAGCAAGAGAACTTCCGTTCAATTGTTTAGTTATGAATGAAGTCAGTACAATCAGGATACTGAACAGAAGTGACGGAATTATCCTGATGCTGAATTGTGAATCACCGAATATTCCAACCCATGCCCAAAGCTTGAATATGGAGAACGGCGGATGATCAACATAACCAAATGCAAGATGCCGGGCACATTCGAGATAATAGAACTCATCCCTGAAGATGCCGTAATTCTGTCCTGCCCACATCTGAAATGCAAACCCGAACAATGCAATAAGATATACGGCTATCGGAACTGATCGTAGAAGTTTAGACATACAAAATTTAGCTCATAAATTTTTCTGACGGCTCCCAAATTTCCAATGAGTTGTTCTCCGGATCTTTGATCAAAGTGAATTTACCTTCGGGATATTCCTGAACTTCCTTGTATTCTATTCCAAGTGAATCCAGATGCTTAATGAATTCATCCATACTCTTCACGCGATAGTTGATGATGAATGCAGGGTGAGTTCTCTCGAATTTTTCTTTCGCTTTAAGTATTGCCCAGGAGACACTGGCTTTAGTCTGCGGTGAGTCCCTCTCAAGAAATTTGTACTCTATGTAATATATTGGTTCCGACGGATTATCCGGAACAAGTCCGAGAACCTCAGCGTACCACTTACCTAGTCCTTCCGGATCATTTGCATAGATAAATGCGCCACCAAGTCCGCTTACTTTGAATGACATGAAATTGCAGTTTAGATTAATTGTTTGTGGTTACGAAAAGGGTTTCCAAAAGTTTAAAACAATTGCAAGCCTCAATGAAGTTGTTATGAACATAATCACTGCAAGCACTAAAGTCTCAAGGGCCAAATTACTGTAAATCCTTGCTTTGAATGATTTCTCCGAGGGATCTCTCGAAGACAAATTCTTTCCCGCATAATGGGAAATGAACATTATAAGAACAATTGAAATGAACACAATGAACTGAAGCAAAGCAATTATGATTGCCTGCTCAAAACTCTTCGGTGAGAGATTAGAGATGGGCTGAAGGAGATAGCCAACTTCATTGCCGAATATGAACATTAAGGGAATAGTCAAATATTTCTTTGCGGAAATGCCGGAGCCCGCTTGTGAAATACTTCCTGAATATGATGCCTTGATCGATTGAAGTCCAATGCTTCCGGAAACTGCAAATGCAGGCAATGGAGACGCAAGGATGAACAATAGAAAAGGCAATACCATACTGGTGAATATGGAATACCTTGTAGTTGAGTTAACTCCGGAATCAATATCCGGCATAGTAATGACTGACATAAGCATAGCTATGTTTATCAGTGGAAAAATCAATCCGTTGACAACAAAAGATTGCAATACACCGGAGAAAAAACTCATCTCGCCGGAGATAGTGAATAGCTTTTCAGGTTCATTGATCACAGCAAGTCTTGAAGCAGATGTTGGATGAAAGGTCTTAAACCTTTTCCAAAGCGAAATCTTTTCAGCAGATGCTTTGCCAAGTATTCCGGAAAGTTCATCTTTGTATCCGAAAGTAACAGACCGCAGATCTGCATAATATTCTCTTGATCTGAGCACGCTGTTTCTGAAGAATATGATTGTTCCGAAAAGCAGAATCAATTGTCCCAGCGCCTTGAGTAAATTGGGAAGATTAACAGTAACAATCTTTCCGAGCTCCTTCGCATCAATACCGCCGGAAAACAGTTTTTCAAAAACTCCCTGAAAGAATACTATAGTGAGCAACAATACAAGCGGCAATGCAAACAACGAAATAGCTGAATACCATATTGATACTGAGAAGTAAGTCTTTGCTATATCCTTATTCATAAAATGTCCAAGCTCATGAAACAAGATCGCATCAAACAGTCTTTGAGATTTGATCTTGAGAAGCCGCAATCCTCCGTCAAGTCTGAGGAAGTTTCTGAAACCGGTTCCAAATGCCTGTGCATGAGCACCGGCAATTGAATCTGTTATAAGAATGTCCGGAGATCTCTTAATCACAGATGATGAAACATAAGCCGCGTATTCCCTGAACTCTCTCACTTTCTCATTCTCATTGCCAATCAGCTTCAATCTTCTGATTATTCTTTGCGGGTTGTTAAGAAAAATTAGAGTGGATGTAAAGAACAGAATCAATGTGGTTGCAAAGGGGAAGATCAATGTCTTGACGTAAGGCCAAGCGGATGCTTTATTGCTGTTAGATGAATCTGTTTCCGAATTGTCCTTTTCAGCATCAGGAAAAAGCTTAACGGATTCGGTTTCTCCCGGAGTCTCAAAGATAACTTGAATACTCCTTTCGATATTTTGACCGATGTTTACGGAAATGAACAGAGCTGCAATGATGAGAAGAATGAACGAAACAGTTGTCTCTGAAGGAAAGCAAAAAACAGTTGCGGCAGTTATTGGAGTTTTTGCTCGCATTCAGGTCATGATTGCGGAAGGTTCATTGAACCTATAAGAGCCAGTGCCATTTTTTCAGCCAGTTGTTCATCAGCTCCGTTTTTCTTTGCCGAATCAACAGCCAGAAGTTTTAAAGCTGCAAACTGTTCTTTTGTGAATGCAGGCAAGACCACTTTCTCGTCTGCCTTATCTTTCTTAAAGAGCTTCTTGATCTTAGCTTTGATAATAACAGTTGATTCATCCTTAAGCGACTTCACAAGTTCACTGAAAAGGAAGCCCGCAACTGAACTAACCATTCCAACTACAGCAGGTGTGGCAAGATAAGACAAAGCATCAACGCCAAATCCAAGCATGTCATCACTTTTCTTTTTGCCGGAAACAGTTACACTGTATGCCTCATCAAACATTTCTGATTCTTCCGGTGCGACATTCTTTATCACATCTAAAGACACATCACGGATAAGATCATCAAACTCAAGTGGGTTGTAGTTCATTATATTGTTTTGGGTGTTTTTGATTTATGACAATCGCAATTGCTTGCTTAAAGTTAAGTTATGCATAATCTCCAAAATTAAAAAATCATAATTGACAGTGTTTTTTCCACAACAAAATTTCCTTGGCTTTTGGATTGAAACGTTCCATGCAGCAACTTAATTTGGTAGCATGAAAAAATCATCTAAGCAATATAGAATTCTTCTGTATTATAAATTTGTAAAAATTGACGATCCGGAAGAATACGCCAGACTTCATTTGACCTTCTGCCAAGCTCTTGATATTAAGGGGAGGATAATTTTTGCAAGTGAGGGAATTAACGGAACTGTCTCCGGCACGGTATCACAAACTGAGGCGTATATAGCTGCAATGCGGATGGATCAAAGATTCAGAGACATTGATTTCAAGACAGATGAAGCGGATGAACATGCTTTCAAAAAGATGTATGTAAGGGCGAGAGAAGAGATAGTGACTTTGAATCCCGGATATGAGATCGATCCCAACAAACTTACAGGGAAGTATTTAATGCCGGAAGAATTCTTCAAAGCAATGCAGGAAGAAAACACAATAGTAATTGACGCAAGAAACGATTACGAATATGATCTCGGGCATTTCCGAAATGCTGTGAGGCCTGATGTTAGAACTTTCAAAGAATTTCCGGAATGGGTAAAGAGAAATTCAGGGCTTATGAAAGACAAAAAAGTTCTTACATATTGTACGGGCGGAATCAGATGTGAGAAGTTTACTGCTGTATTGCTGAATGAGGGAATTCAGGATGTGAGTCAGCTCAAAGGCGGGATCATTAACTACTCCAAAGATCCTTCTACACGCGGAGCAATGTTTGACGGGAAATGTTATGTGTTTGATGAAAGAATATCCGTTGATGTAAATTTTGCAGAGGGCTACAAACTAGTAGGTAAATGTTATCATTGCGGAAAACCGCATGACCGTTACGTAAATTGTGCTCATCTTAGTTGTCATTTCCAGTTCATTTGCTGTGAGGAATGTGAGATCACTCATAAGAGATCTTGCTCAAAGGAATGCGAGGAAGCCAAAGATCACGAATGGAAGATTGATAAATACAGACAGTTCCTGCCGGCGGGAGCGGTGGGGAGTTGAAAATCAAAAATTAGAAATTAAAAATTAGAAATTAAAAATTGTCCCGAAGAGATTCCTCTGGCGAAAAGTGTGGTAAAGCCAGGTCGTCACTTTTGGTATGAAAACAATCAAGAAATAGTAAAAGACTTACATCTCTCAATTTCCAAATATTGATCATCAACTTTTAATATTTAATTTCTAATTTTCAATTTTCAATTTAACAGCTTTTTCCCGCAGCAACACCCGATGCCCATGCCCATTGAAAATTGTAGCCTCCCAGCCAGCCGGTTACATCCACAACTTCACCAATAAAGTATAATCCTTTAACTTTGACTGCTTCCATTGTTTTCGATGACAGCTCCCGTGTATCTACGCCTCCGCAAGTTACTTCGGCCTTGTCAAATCCTTCCGTACCTATTGGGTGAAATGTATGCTCGCATAAAAGTGAATAGAGACTCTTAATTTCAGCATTTGAAATCTGATTCATTGACTTTGTCAAAACGTTGTCTGGAACAATTACAGAGATCAAACTCTGCGGCAATAGTACTGATGTGAAATTTCCAAGGATCGTCTTCCTCATTCTGCTATCTTCAATCAATGTAACCAAGTTATTGTCAGGTAAAAAATTGACGGATATTTCATCGCCTTCATTCCAGTAAGAAGATGCCTGAAGAATTGCAGGACCGCTCAATCCTTTATGAGTTATCAATGTACTCTCTCGAAATGCAATGTTGTTTAAAGAAACAATTGTATCGGCAGATACTCCGCTAATCTTTGAGAGCAAATTTCGTGTTTTGTCCGGCAATATGAATGGTACAAGCCCGGGCTTTATATCAGTAAGTCCAAGCCCGAATTGTCTTGCAATATCATAGCCGAATCCTGTAGCTCCCATTTTGGGAATAGATATCCCGCCGGTTGCAATTATCAGTGAAGTTGCAGAATATTGATCATTGCTTGTTGTGATCTCAAATCTATCCGGCTTAGATACAGAGATGACTTTTTCGCCGCAATTAATTTTTACATCCGACTCGCGGCATTCTTTCAAAAGCATTTCCACTATTTGCTTCGCGCTGCCGTCACAAAATAATTGCCCGAGTTTCTTTTCGTGAAACGTAATGCCGTGGTTTGTAACCATCTGAATGAAGTCCTGCGGGGTGTATCTTGCCAACGCAGACCGGCAGAAGTCCGGATTGTCTGAAAGAAAATTATCATGCGCAGCATAGATGTTTGTAAAGTTGCATCTGCCTCCGCCGGAGATAAGAATCTTCTTGCCGGGTTTCTCCGTATGCTCAATCAAAACAACTTTACGGCCTTTGCTGCCTGCGGTCAGGGCACACATCAGACCGGCTGCTCCGGCTCCGATAATCAGCACATCAATTTTTATCATGATTCAATTTATCAAATTCATAATTTAGTAAAGGTTCAAAAGTATATGCTTTTTTTTAAACACATGTTAATTAAGTTGAAGACACAATGAAAAACAGATCATATGAAACGAACAGAGCTGAGCTAAATAGGTTTTTAGAAATATCGGGGAGCCGTCTTAAATCTTATGCCAGACTCAACAACAGATTCTCAGCAGTCAGGCTTGGTGTGTTTGTTGCCGGCCTTACTGCAACAATTTACTCATTCACAGAATCCAATACAATCGGATGGATTGTTCTTTTAGTATTTCTGTCAATCTTAGGAATTGTAGTTCATCTGCATAACAAGCACATCGAAGGCATAAGAAGATTGTCTTTCTATAGAAAGATCCAGGAAGAAGATCTTGCAAGATTGGAGATTGACTGGGAGAAGCTTCCGGGGTTTTATTCTGAAGAATCAGACGGGCTGGATGATATTGAAAGGGATCTCGATCTTTACGGAAACAGATCTCTGCATTGCATCATTGACAATACTGTCTCAATTGAAGGATCAACTTTGCTGAGAAAGAGTCTGCACGGCTCCTTTCCCGGCTTGGACGAGTTGAATTCTAAACAGGCTCTCGTGAGAGAACTCTCTGTGATGAGAAGGATGAGAAAGAGATTTCTGCTTAGAGCAAGAATGTCATCCGGAAGGAAATTGGATTGCGCAAAGACAATGTCAGCATTTGAAGGAAACTATTCTTATAAGTTGCCGTCCATAGTTTTTGGAATATCAATTATTCTTGCATTGGCATTGTATGTTATGATATTAATGATGGCTGTCGGAATTTACGAAGGACCTGTTGTTACGGTACTAATGGCAAATCTGTTTGTATATTTTGCATTTGCAGGTAAGGTCAACAAATCGCTGGAGAAGCTTAATGATATCGAGCCATATATTTCGAAACTTTATTCAATGATTTCAATTCTTTCAAAGGCTAAGCCCGGTAAGAATTCTGAATTGGTAAGAAAGTTCCCAGAATATTTTAGCGAGTGCAGTCAGCTCAATAGAAGTTTCACAAACCTCAGGAAGATATCATCTGCTGCATCGTTCCGAGAAAATTCAATCATGCGAATTTTGCTGAATGTTGCTTTCCCGTATGACTTTCTAATACAAAGATCATTTGACAGTTCAACCAAGATGATTGCATCAAATATCGGTGACTGGCTTCACGGACTTAACGAGCTTGAATGCCTCATAGCATTGGCTAACTATGCTGATTTGAACCCTGACTATACTTATCCAACCTTTGATGATAAAAATGAAAACGTTTTCAGGTCCGAAGATATGGTACACCCCTTAATGAAAAGAAATGTACGGAGAACAAACAACTTCTCTCTGAATAAAGAGAATGAGATAGTCATTGTAACCGGTTCGAATATGTCCGGCAAGAGTACATTCCTCAGGACAGTTGGAATCAATCTTTGCCTTGCTTATGCAGGTGCGCCAACGGCTTGCTCATTTATGAGAACATCTGAATACAATTTGTTCACTTGTATCAAAGTCAGCGATTCAGTCTTTGACGGAATTTCATATTTTTATGCCGAAGTCAAAAGATTAAGATTGCTCCTGGATATTCTCGAAAAGAATGCCGGACCAAAAGTGTTCTTCTTCATTGATGAGATTTTTAAAGGTACTAACAATCGCGAAAGATTGAAGGGTAGTATGTCGTTTCTCAAGAAGATTGCCTCAATGAATTGCACAGGATTTGTTACAACTCATGATCTGGAACTTGTTCATCTTTCCGACTCTCTGAATTCAATAGTGAATTATCACTTCAGAGAAAATATTTCAGAAGGTGAAATGACATTTGAATATAAAATCCATCCGGGTCCGTGTCCGACAACAAATGCACTTGAGATCATGAGACTGAACGGACTGCCTGTAGATGACTAAATCATATTTAAAGTTTCAAATATTAAGCGTAATTTACTAAAAACTCATTTTACTATATTCATGCATCAGGACATGCGAAGGGAATTGGAAGCATTGACTGATTCTGTTCTTGAAAGAAACAGGGCAGAACAGGAAAAAATGATTGACGTTCTTGATACAGAAAATGCCAAGCGCTTCAAATCTCTGATAACAAATCACATCATTCCTTTAACAAAGGAGATCAATATGGTTATCGGCCGGTCCGGATGCTCATTGAATTATTACTCTAATGAACTTGCAGTAATAAGGGATCCGAATAAAAGAATCTTTATACAGATACTTTTTTATCCTAAGGGACACAGTAAGATCACTCTCGGTGTTAATGCACCTTTTCTGCAATTCTCTTTCAGTCCGCTGAAAGATAATATCAAGATCACTGCAAAAATATCAGTCAAGTCTGACGAGCCGAGAACAAAGATAGATGAAATAGAGATAGATGAATTTGCTCAGGAAAGAATTGACATGTATTTAATGACTTTTATGAGAGATGTCATGTCAAAGGAAACTTAAATTGAAATATTAATTCAAAACATTTTTTAAATTCATCAACAAATATCATGAAACAAATTCTAATTCTGGCATTATTCGCATTCTCCTTTTCATCTAAAGTTTATTCAGATGAGATATTTGTGAAGGCAGGCAATTCAAACGGAGACAGGTTTAGATTGAATGTGAATTCATCAGATGCTTCTAAGACTGTATTCACTGCAAGTCTTTCGGGTTTCTATAAGGAAAGAGTTTTTATATCCGGAACTGACTATGACAAGATATCCGTAAAAGATCAGGTATCACTCGGTGAACCAGGTGAAGCTATGTTACCTGTTATCACAAAGTTTGTTCAGATACCTAATAATAAAAATGTGAGAGTTGTAGTTAATAATGCTTTGCATAAGGTTTTTACAGACTACAGAGTTGCACCATATTCTGCTCCGCCACTAAGAGACACAAAAGGTGATAATGTGAATGCAAATGAAAATCATTCATACTATGCAACAAATGATTTTATGCCAAACGAAATAATTTCCGTAAAGGAGATCTCAGCATTCAGAGATATAAGGATCGCAGTGATATCAATTTCTCCTGTTCAGTATAATCCTGTTACAGGTGAAATAAAGGTGTATTCACAAATTGATTTTGAACTTGTGTACGAAGGATTTTCCGGAACTAACAATATCAGTTCTGCATCAACAGGGATTGCAAAAAGCTTTGAGAATATTTATAAGGAGCTTGTTGTAAATTATGAAGCGCCATCTCATTTTGTAACTGCCCCAAAGCTTCTTGTCTTAGTTGCTGATGCACTGTATAATGGTGTCCTGCCATTGACTGATTGGAAAACAAAGAAAGGTATCAAAACTACCATAGTCAGAAAATCTGAAATTGCCGGAGTACCATCTCCGACATCAGAACAGGTTAAGGCTTATCTGACACAAGTTTATAACTCAAGTGACAGACCTGAATTCGTCTTGCTGGTCGGAGATGCTTCGGGCACAAATACTTTCCCATGGTTTACAGCAACGGGTGGAAAGTCTGATCACCCTTATCAGTGTCTTGAAGGAACTGACATTCTCCCCGACATCGTAGTTGGGAGAATATCAGTACAGACATTGCCTGAACTGGATTCAGCAGTATCAAAACTTCTTCAGTATGAGAAGCAACCTAATATGCTTCAGACCGATTGGTATAAGAGAGCAATTGTACTTCACAGTAACGATGGTATCGATCCTATAAACGGACAAGTTGCAAGTCGTGTATTCATGAATGAAGGCGGGTTTACAAATGTCGATATGGTTAACAACAGTTTCTCACAATCTCAGATAACGGGGTTGATCAATCAGGGTGTTAGCTGGATATGGTTCATCGGACACGGCTCATCAACATCATGGGCTGATCCTGTTTGGAGTATGTCTAACATGCCTAATCTTAATTTCGGTCTGAAACAACCGTCAATAGTTTCAATCGCATGTTCAAATGCAGATCTGGATTATTCAACTACAAGCAATTGTTTTGGCGAAGCTTGGATAGAAAGAGAAAAAGGAAACTCGGCTTCCAATATTGCTGCATCCACAGAGCTTTGCGCATTTTACACTACTGATACAATCGGAAGGGAAATGCTTTATGCATACTTCAGGCACGGTATATATGACTTCGGCTCTATGTTGAACTACGGCAAGATTAAAGCATATCAGTATTTTAACGGCAACGGAACCGTTACGGAAACTATAAATCAGTTCATGGTGCTTGGGGATCCAACTCAGGAAGCATTTTCAGATGTTCCGAAAAATGTCAACGTTACTTCTACTGTCAATGGCAACGATTACGTAGTTAACATCAAGGCAAACGGTCTGAATATCAGAGGAGCATTGGTTGCCATACATCAGACGGATTCTCTAAAGATAGCGGGGTACACAGACAGTCTTGGTAACTATGTTTTCAGTAAGAATCTGATAACGGAAAGTCTTCCTGTAACTGCTGTTGTAACCGGAAAGAATCTTCATCCGTTCGAAGGTAATCTCGTCATTACATCGATTAGCGGAACTTTGAATAATGCCACTGATTTTCAACTGCAGCAGAATTATCCGAATCCGTTCAATCCATCAACTGTAATAAGATTTAATCTGCCTGAAAAATCTTTTGCTACAATAAAAGTGTATGATATACTTGGAAAGCAGGTTGCAGAATTGGTGAACGGCAATCTTTCGGCAGGCGAGTATAAGATTGATTTTAATGCCTCTGAACTTTCTGCCGGAGTATATCTTTATAAACTCGTTGCAGGGGAGTTTAGCAAAACGATGAAGATGACGGTGCTGAAGTAGCTGAAAGTTGCCCCGCAGGGGGCCCTTCGGGAAAAGTTGAAAGTTGATTCTTGACAATTTGAATAGAAAGATTTGCAAAATTTCAGATATTTTGAGAGCACAGTTCCAAGTGGGCTGTGCTCTTTTTATTAGAAAAGGGTCCTTAATATAGATGCTCCATTTGAGGTTAATCTTCTTCTTGCAGGTGAGAAAGGCTTTGCAAATTGAAATAACAAACTAATATCATTATCTTGCACGCGAGCTCAAGTGGCGGAACTGGTAGACGCGCTGCATTCAGGGTGCAGTCTGAGTATTCAGGTGGGGGTTCGAGTCCCCCCTCGAGCACAAGAAATAAAGCCATGAAAATTGAAAAAAAATTGGAAACTAAAAGAGCTTGCCCCGCGAAGAGCATCTTCCGGTGGGGAGAGCGGACTATTTGATGAAGAGGAACTGAGTCTGTTAAGGCAGGAATTGAGTGGGTTGAAAACCAATTCCAATTTACCTGAAGTAATCCTAAAACTTCTCTATATGAGAGGAGTCACTGATTTCGCAGGAGTTCAGAGATTCTTCTATTCTTCTACAGAACACAGCAAGACTAATCTGCAATGGCTGTATGATCCTTTCGTCATGAAGGATTGTAAGATCGCCTGTGACAGAATAATCACTGCAATAAATGACAAAGAGAAGATCATGGTCCTTGGTGATTATGATGTTGACGGCACCTGCGGTGTATCACTCTTCTATCTCTTCCTGAAGGAACTTGGAATTGAACCTGAAATTTACATCCCTGACAGGATCAATGAGGGATATGGTATTTCTATTGATGCCATTGATTCTGCAGAATCTCAGGGAATCAAACTGATCGTTGCAATTGATTGTGGCATAACCGCTTGCGAAAAAGTAAAGTATGCAAATGAGAAAGGAATTGAATTCATAATCTGCGATCATCATCAACCGCCCGATGAAATTCCTGATGCTCTTGCTGTCATAGATGTTCATAGAAAGGATGATGACTATCCATACAAAGACCTGTGCGGAACCGGTGTTGCTTATAAACTTGCAACTGCGGTTGCAGTTAAACTTGGCAAACCGGAACTGACCGACAAGTATCTTGATCTTGTTGCTGTTGCTACTGCTTCTGACATTGTTCCAATGACTGACGAGAACAGAATTCTGGTTAAGGAGGGTCTTAAGCTTCTCAACACCTCACCAAGAAATTCCATAACCAGACTGATTGAGTTAAGCGGACTGGAATCTAAGACTATCACTACAAGCAACATTGTCTTTACTCTTGCTCCAAGAATCAATGCTGTTGGAAGAATGGGTGATGCGAAGAGAGCTGTCTTGCTGTTAACCAGTGAGGATAAAGATACTATTAATGATTATGCCAAAGTACTTCAGGGTGTAAATGAAGAAAGAAGGGAAGTTGATAAGAATATTACTGATGACGCATTTAAGATGTTTGAAGAATCGGATGATTTTGAGAATGGGAATTCAATTGTAATCTACAATAAAGATTGGCATCCCGGAGTTGTGGGAATTGTAGCTGCAAGACTCGTTGAAAAATACAATCTTCCTTCTATAGTTCTTACTGAAGTTAACGGTTATGCAAAAGGCAGTGCGCGAAGCATTAACTCTTTCAATATCTATGATGCCCTAAAGCAATGCAATGACTCGCTCAGGCAATTCGGCGGTCACTTTCATGCGGCAGGACTCGAACTTGAGGTTGATAAGATCGAGGAGTTCAAAAAACAGTTCAGCGAGATTGCAGCAAAGGGACTTACAGATGAGCAACTTGAACCTGTAATAGATGTTGATGCTGAGATCAAGCTAACTGAACTTGATGACAGAATGATAAAGATTCTGAACTATTTCGAACCTTACGGTCCGGAGAATATGGCTCCTGTATTTGTTACCAGAGATCTGAAGATAGTCGGTGATGTCAGAAAGGCAAAAGCCAATACTCATATCTTCAAAGTTATGGAACCGGAAACGAAAAAATTCTTTGATTGCGTATTCTTCAATTCTGCCGCTTACAGCGAAGACATTATCTCAGGAAAGTTTTGCGATATCTGTTATTCGGTAGACAGAAACTTTTGGAACGGTAGGGAATATATTAAGCTGAGAATTCGCGACATGAGATCTTTCACTTTAAGATAAAATCAAAAATAATCCTTACGGAGAATAATTAATGTCAGGTCATTCAAAGTGGGCAACAATAAAAAGAAAGAAAGCTGCAACTGATGCAGCCAGAGGAAAAGTCTTTACAAAGATCATCAAGGAAATAACAATTTCTGCAAGAGACGGCGGCGGTGACCCGGATGCAAATCCAAGACTCAGGCTGGCAATTCAGACTGCCAAAGGAAGCAATATGCCTCAGGATAATATTACCAGAGCTATCAAAAAAGGAACCGGTGAACTTGAGGGTGTTAAGTACGAAGAGATTACTTATGAAGGATATGCACCGGGAGGAATTGCTATGGTGATCGAATCAGTAACGGACAACAAGAACAGAACGGTTGCCGAGCTAAGACATTTGATTTCTAAAAACAACGGAAATCTCGGCGAGTCAGGTTCAGTTGCATGGATGTTTGACAGAAAAGGAGTTATAAGTGTTGAAAAGGCAGGTGTTAGTGAAGACGATCTTATGGAACTTATTCTTGAAGCCGGAGCAGATGATTTGAAGACAGAAGGTGATTTCTTTGAAGTTGTTTGTTCGCTTGAAAGCTTCGAACGCACCAGGAAAGCCATTGAAGATAAGGGCTATAAGATTGAAAGCGCTTCACTACAGTATTTAGCAAAAGATTTATTACCTGTGGACTCTGCGAAAGTTGATGAAGTTATAAGATGCATTGAAGCCATTGAGGACAACGATGATGTTCAGAATGTATTTACCAACGCAGATTTCCCTGACGAATAGTTTACCGCTGATCAAAAAAATATGAGGATACTGGGAATTGATCCCGGTACTGCAATTACCGGAATCGGACTTATCGAAAGCCAGGGGCCGGTGATCAAGCTGATACATTTTGAATCACTTCGTCTGAACTCTTCTCTGCTGTTAACAGTCAGGTTGAAAAAGATCTACGATAATTGTATCAGATGCATAGAAGAATTCAACCCTGATGAACTTGCCGTTGAGACAGCATTCTATGGAAAGAATATCCAGTCAACCCTGAAACTCGGACAGGCTAGAGGTGTTGCAATAATTGCCGGTCTGAATTCTGAACTTTCCGTTTCAGAGTATTCACCAAGAGAAGTTAAAAAATCTGTTACAGGCAACGGTGCATCATCCAAGAATCATGTTCAGTATATGGTTAAAGCTATCTTGGGAATTAAGGATGATCTTCCGGACTTCGATTGCACTGATGCTCTAGCAGTTGCTTTGTGTCATGTTTACAGCGGCCAGAATGTTTACAAGACTTCAAACGGAAGCACAAGAAACTCATGGACAAAATTTGTCGAGAATAATCCGGCATTAAAAATTGAACACAGAAAGAAATGATTGCATCTCTGAGAGGTAAGCTGATTTCTAAGGGAAAGAATGAAGCGGTGATAGAAGCCTCCGGTGTTGGTTATCATGTTTTTCTCTCACGGACTGCCTCTGAATTACTATCGAATATTGGTGAAGAGTATCAGGTGCTTACATATCTGGATGTAAAGGAAAATTCTTTGCAGCTATATGGATTCTCAGATTTACGTGAGAAGGAAATCTACAGACTACTCATTAGCGTGAGCGGCATTGGGCCGAAGATTGCCCATTCCTTTCTTGCAAACCTGACTTTTGAAGAGATTATTGGCACAATAAACAGTGGCGGGAGGGGATTCCCTGTGAAGATACCCGGACTTGGTCTGAAGAAACTCGAACTTATCTCGATGACATTGAAAGACAAGATATTCAAAATAGGTTTCGATAGTGAGAATGCATCAGGAATACAAGCCGGAGTTGTGGATTCTGATACGTCCAGGTTTGAAGCGTTAAGCGCTCTGCTGAATCTCGGATATCAGCGATCTGAAGCTGAGAAAATTATAAGGGAAGTACTCAAAAGTGAAGAAAATACAAAGATCAGCACGGAAGAGCTGATCAGAAAATCACTCGAATTCATATCTAAATAATAATGGAATCAAATCTGGAAGAAATCTGGAGCAAGATAAGGCTCCTTATGATGTCACATCCCTGGCATGGAATTCCAATAGGGAAGCAATCTCCGGCAATTGTCACAACTTACGTTGAGATAGTTCCGACAGATACAGTAAAATATGAAATAGAAAAGCATAGCGGTTTTTTGAAGGTTGACCGGCCGCAGAAGTATTCGAATGTTTGCCCGACACCATATGGCTTTATTCCCCAGACTTTGTGTGCTGCAAATGTTGCTGATTTTTGCATGAAGAAAACCGGCCGCACTAATATCATAGGCGACGGAGATCCACTTGATATTTGTGTGGTTACGGAAAAGCCCCTTAACCACAGCAGAATACTCCTGCAGGCAATTCCTATCGGCGGTCTGAGGATGATCGACAACAATGAGGCAGATGATAAAATTATTGCTGTAATGAAGAACGATGCTATCTTCAGCGAATGGAGAGATATTGGTGATTGCTCAGAATCATTTATTGAAAGACTCAAACATTACTTTCTTACTTACAAAGATGCACCGGGTTCACAAGGTAAAGGATGTGAAATAGAAAGAGTTTACGGAAGAGATGAGGCGTATGAAGTCATAAATGCCGCAAGCAAGGATTATCTTGCTAAGTATGAAGACCTTAACAATCTGCTCAACAGGGAAGACATCTTATGATTTCTTAACGGCAGGTTTGCTTTTTGCCTTTATCTTTGTTTCGTACAAATGTGTGAATGCTTTCTTGATGTCATCCCTTACCTCTCTGTATTCATTCAGAATGTTTTCTTTGCTGCCCTTAGCCAATGCCGGATCAATAAATCCAATGTGAATCTTCTTGCTTACCCTGCCTGAGAATTTTGGCAAAGATTTTTTTGCATTGTCGCATAAAGTAATCACATAGTCGAACGACTTTCCTGCATAATCAAAGACATCTTTAGGATAATGGTCTTTCATATCTATGCCGACTTCATTCATTACTTCTATAGTAGAGCGGCTTAATGAGTTTTCAGGCTCAGTCCCGGCAGATATGATTTCCAGCTCCGGTGAGATCTCTCTTAGGAATGCCTCCGCCATCTGGCTTCTGCAGGAATTTCCTGTGCAGACAATTAGTATTTTTTTCTTCATAAGTCATGTGCAATATATAAAAATTATCTTTAGAATGTTGTTAAAGATTTGTAAATATCCTCCTGTCAGATTTCAGCTTCATAATTCGTACAAATAAGTACAGACTATTGCGGATTCAGATGGGGAATCTCGGAAACTATTACCGAATAATAGAATTAGAATTGAAATACACGGCCCTCATCTCTATATTTGCAGTTTTACTTTTATGAGACTAACACAATTCTTTATACCTACTCTCAAAGACGATCCTGTTGATGCTGTAGTTGCATCCCACAGACTCATGATCAGGTCAGGTATGATCAGGCCGCTTACATCCGGAGTTTATTCATATTTGCCACTTGGACTTAAGATGTTCAGGAAGGTAGAAGAAATAATAAGGCAGGAAATGAATGCAATCGGAGGCAATGAGTTTCTGCTTCCGGTTTTATCACCAAATGAATTATGGGCACAAACCGGCAGGTTGGATGATTACGGGGACCTGATGTTCAGGATCAAGAACAGGGAACTTGTACTTGCACCCACGCATGAGGAAGTTTTTACATCAATTGCAAAACCAAATCTTATATCCTACAAAGATCTTCCTAAGATCTGGTATCAGATCCAATCAAAATTCAGAAATGAAGAAAGACCCAGAGCAGGTGTCCTGAGAGGGCGTCAGTTTACTATGAAGGATGCCTATTCATTTGATTCAACATGGGAAGGACTTGACAGATCGTATGATTCAATGGCTGTTGCATACAGAAACATCTTTACAAGATGCGGACTGAATTTTGTCATAGTATCAGCTCACAGCGGTGCAATGGGCGGCAGTGCCTCGGAAGAATTTATGGTGCCATCAACAGTGGGCGAAGATAATATAGCATACAGTGAGGACGGAAAATATTCATCCAATATAGAAGTTGCTGTCTCTTATAAGGAAAGTGTTGGAAGAAAGAATTCCGATCTATCGCTTGAGGAATTTCACACCCCTAACATCAAATCTATAGAAGAGCTTGCAAAATTTTTAGGAATTGAAGATCAGTCCAGACTTGCAAAGT
>CALEVL010000214.1 GCA_937924675.1 uncultured Ignavibacteria bacterium
TGAATCAACGGCTGAACCATCATAAGTATAAGCATAATCATAACTCAGTGAATCACCTGGAACTGAAGCTGTGAAAGTTGAAGATGAAAGATACTGCGTTGTTCCGGCTGATGCATTCCAGAAATCATACTTTGAAGATCCAACTCCGTTTCCGTAAGCGCTCACTGCATTGTATGACCATCTCATCGTTCCGCTTCCGGAAAGTGCCCAACCTGTTGGCGGATAAGTTACGGTAGAGAATTGCTGGTCCAATTTTGTAATGACTGTACCGACATAAGGCGTTACAGTTCCACTCAATACGTCGTTGCTTGTATTCTCATCACTTGCTATGAATACAGAATCTCTAACTGTATATGTTGTACCTGACATGAATGTCCACGGGTCAAATGTTACACCAGTTGAAGTATTTGCTGCAAGGTTGGTGACAGTCTTTGTGCTGACATAATTTCCGGGAGTAATTCTCCTTGTCACATTGAATGTAGCGCTTGCCGTACCGTTATTGTTCTTAACTGTTCCGGAAGGTATTAAAGTAGGTGTTTCAGAATAAACTGTTCCAAGTGATCCGAGAGAGAGTGCTTGAACATCGATCTGTGCAGTAACAGTTACATCTGAATAAACAATATTCATCTTGAAGAGTCCGCCGGTTTGCATATTAAGCATATAACCTCTCTCGGTTACTATTATGCCTGCTCCTGCACCACCTCCAACAGAAGTTGAAGTAAAGCTTGTACCGGAATTTGTTGTAAGCCATGTCGGTGAACCATAGGTTCCCTTAAGCAGCATTGTCGGATCTTCGTGACAATAATCTGAACCCCAGCCGGATGATGATTGTGTAGAATGAAGGAACCAGTTGTCACCATAGTTTGTGGTCTTGTAATACTGACCGCCGCTCCAGTTAGTAGCCCAGAAAGTACTCTTATCAAATGCTGAATTACACATTGAAGGAATTTCACTGCTTGATGCGTTGGTATGAACCTTGGTCCAGTTAACACCGTTATTAACCGATTTGAAGATTTCAGCAAGTCCGCTTGATGTAACTCCGTCAGCAACATAAATTACTTTGGAGCTGTCCCACATTACGATCAGATCGCATGGGCTTCTGAACGGATACGCTCCGCTGATTTCTGTAAACGTTGCTCCGTTGTCAGTTGATCTGTAAAAGCCGCCGCCATCGGGAGCAAAATAATAATTTGAGGGATCGTTCTGATCCATTTCAAGCGGCTGTCCGTAGTTGCTGAAATTTGCACTTACAATATCAGTCCATGTTGCACCATAGTTTGTGGATCTCTTTACTTTATCAGGTGAACCTGTGATTGCAACCATCCAAATATTTGTATCAAGCGGGCTGACATAGAAAGAGTGAGCACTTCCGCCTCCGCTTATTGTAGCAATGTTGGTCCAGTTCTCGCCTCTGTTTCTGCTTACATAAACTGTTGAGCCGTAAACTACAAACATTGCATTTCTGTCAAACGGATGTTCGCAAAGATTATTTCCGATGCCTCCGCTGGCAACAAGCTTGGATACCCATGACAGTGAAACTGTAGCGCCGGTTGGCATTGACCATGTTGAGCCGGCATTTGTTGTGTAGATTATGACTCCGTTTAAACTGCTCACAGCCCAACCGTTGTTGGCATCATAATAAAAAATGTCAACCAGGTTTGCCATCATTGGATTTGTTTCAAAGTTGAGATACTTTGTATTTCCGCTGAGATTGTTTCTAATGAACCCTCCGCCGCCGCAAATGCGAACATTATTGTTGTCACTTCCGGTAACGCCGGTTATGTCTGTTTTAGTCTTTGAGTTTACTGATGTCCAGCTTCCGTTATAAACAAGAAGCGTTCCGTATTCACCAACAACCGTAATTCCATTGTTGAAAAATTTTGCCTTCAGAAGATTTCTGGTTGTTCCTGAACTTACAGAATTCCAACTGCTTCCGCCGTCTGATGTAGTATAAATCGTGCCGTTATTGCCAACAACAATTCCATCATTGCTTCCATTGAAGCTGATAGAGTTTAACTGTACTGAAGAAATTCCGGAATTACTATTGAACCATGTCAAGCCTCCGTTAGTAGATTTAACAACTGTACCGCTTGTTCCACATGCAAATCCTACAGTTGAGTTTACAAATGTAACTGACTTCAGGTCTGACGAAGTACCTGTTGAATATGAAGTAAGCGGAGTTATTGTTTTCTCGGTCTTGTAAACCGTTCCGCCGTTAGCCGCAATCCATACATCGTTTCCATAAGATGTAACGCTGTTCATATTAACAGAGCCGTTTGGAACACTAACCCATGTGGAACCGCCGTTTGCAGATCTGTAAAGTTTACCTGCATTACCAACTGCAGTCAGGTTCACGCCGTCAGGCGTAGTAATACTGTTGAACCCCTGTGCAAAAGCATTGCCGGTTGAAAATGAATACACAACGGCAACGGCTATTGCCAAAGAGACAAAGAATTTCTTCATTTTGAATTGATTGTTTTAAAAATGATAATTTGGAGTGGCTTAAAATATGCTTCCTGATTGTGATTTTCAATATCAAACTTGCTTTTTGTATACATTTATTGAATTGGCCCTGCCTTTGGGGAAATACAGAGTTCCACGGAGATTACACAAAGATTCACTGAGATTACACACAGACCCACCGAGATAACACAGAGATACACTGAGAATGGAAAACGTATGATGCTTAATTGTTAACTGTTCCATACTTATGCAACCGGAACAAATTTGC
>CALEVL010000215.1 GCA_937924675.1 uncultured Ignavibacteria bacterium
AGGGGGAAAGTTAGCTTTGATTTCCGCACTTCCATTGCGCATTCAAGATTTTCGTTTTGACGAATTCAAAAGATTTGTATCGTGACGGAAGTGCTGACACCACAACAAAAGAGCGTGGAGATTCCGCCGTGGGAAAAAAACTACAATCTCTTCTATGCAGGAACACCGGCATTCAACCAGCTCATTTTCGTTGATGGCGTTAATGGTGATCAGACAATTGATTTATTCAAAGCAAGAGTTGCACCGAGAGAAGCAAACTCGAAATCAGCAATTGTAACTTTCGCTAATGCAGCAACCGGTGATCTGCATGTTGCAGGAGCATCGATCGGAGATTTGAATCTTTTGGGAACACCTATATTGGGCTATGTGGAAGATATTGATGGACAGTCAAGAAACGGACTCTACCCATATAAGGGCGCTGATGAGTCAACAACTATTACATTGCCTGTATTGAATCTTTCAGTGAACCTTGAAGCTTGTTCACCAATGCAGGACACAGTCATTGTTTACCTGAGGAATGCAAGCAGTCCGTTTGCCATTGTTGATGAGGCAAAGGGATTTCTGAGTCCTACCGGAACTGTGTCAGTAAACTTTGCCAATGCAGTTGACGGCGTGAGCTACTACATTGTTGTAAAACACAGAAACTCCATTGAGACATGGAGCAAATCAGGCGGTGAAGTATTCACGGCAGGATCTCTTACATACAATTTCACGACTTCTGCATCTCAGGCATTTGGAAGCAACATGGTCCTGGTCGGAAGCAAGTATTCATTCTATACGGGAGATGTGAACAATGACGGTTTCGTTGATGCCGCAGATGCATCGCTCGTAGACAATGATGCATTCAATTTTGTATCCGGTTATGTATTAACCGATCTGAACTGTGACAGCACAGTTGATGCAACGGATGCTGCTTATGCCGATAACAACGCGTTTAATTTTGTTGGAGTAGTCAGGCCGTAACAAAATAGCTTCTTTTGATCACAGATAATCTGCCCGTGTCATAATTAATGATCCGGGCTTTCTTGTTTGTCAACTCTGCTGAAAAACTCTGCCTGATGATCTTTTGCTGCTTTTCATTTTCATTTAAGTCCTTATTGGTGTTCCGAGCACAGCTAGTTCACCAACAAGGAAGGGTTTGTTGTTGGTCACACTCACTGCATTCGCTATCACCTACAAAGGCAGCAAATAAATATCATAGAAATTTGCAAATTAAAATCAGTTTATCTAATTTATTTAAACGCTCCAAACAAATATTAAAGGAGAGCAATATGAAAATGTTTCTTACAGTTTTAACATTTGTTTTTGCTGCTAAATCTCTTTCTCCTTCCTTCAGCAACTCAAGTTCGATTAATCTTAATGTTTTTACAACCGGTTTTAATTATCCATTAGATTTAAGTAAGAAAACTATTTCAAAAGTCAATTCTGTAAACGATGATCAATTTGATTCAAAACAGGAAATTCAAGATTCAAACTGGTATAATACTATTACACAAAAGATCAGAAATGATGAATATAAAATTTCTTACAGCAACGATTACAAATCATACCAGTCTCCAAATCGCTCCAATAATCTGAGATTTATTTATTTAAAAGACGGATTTTCTGTTTTTCCAAGGACAAACAGGATCCCTTTGTTTGATGAAAGCAATCTGCATTTGAAAGAAGAAGAGAAAACATTTGAAGTGATTCCTGATTGGAAATTAAGTATTAAACTTAAATCATTAGGCGTCTCAAACAATCAAAAAAATGATTCCGCAAATATATCATTTGATAATTGCATGTTGAAAGTGAACGAAAATAAGGCAAGTATTGAAAGTCCGAATTTAAGAATTGAATATACCAATGATGAAAATGGTATGCGGCAGGATTTTATTATTCACAACAAACCCGTAAGTGAAGGAAAACTTTTTCTTGAGTTTGAAGTCATTACAGAACTAAGAATGATTACGGGATCAGATGCGCTAATGTTTAAAGACGAAAACGGAGTAGAGAGAATAAAATATTCATCATTAAAGTGCTGGGATGCTGAAGGAAAAGAACTCCGAGCTTATTTTAAAGAGTCTTCCGGATCAGTTTGCACAAATTCTTTTTCAATAATTGTAAATGATGAGAATGCAGTTTATCCCGTCACCATAGATCCTCTTTCTACATCAGCCGGCTGGACAGTCGAGAGCAATTCTGCAAATGCAAGATTAGGGTTTGCCGTAAATACTGCAGGCGATGTAAACAATGACGGATACAGTGATGTTATTGTAGGAGCTTATACTTATGATAATGGAAATTTCAATGAAGGCGCAGCCTATGCCTATTATGGTTCAGCTTCAGGATTATCAACTTCCCCGTTCTTCTTTACTGAGAGTAATCAAGACGGAGCTATTTATGGCGCAGCAGTTTCTACGGCAGGTGATGTGAATAATGATGGATACAGTGATGTTATAATAGGCGCTCCTTATTATGATAATCCACAGACAGACGAAGGTAAGGCATTTTTATATCTTGGATCAGGAAGCGGGCTCACTCTCTCGGCATGGAACGGTGAAAGTAATCAGGCAGGAGCGGCTTATGGTATCAGCGTGTGCACTGCAGGAGATGTTAATCTGGATGATAAGTGTGATGTAATAATCGGCGCGTATCTGTATGACAGTAATTTTGTAGACCAGGGTAAAGCATATGTTTATTATGGAATAACCGGAGCTGTAGGCTTATCAACTTTATACTGGTCATACGCCGGTGAACAAGCAAATGAAAACTTAGGAATCAGTGTGGCGTTTGCGGGTGATGTAAATGCAAGTGGAGGATCTGATATTGTAATCGGATCATGGCAGTATTCAAACGGACAGACAAATGAGGGAAGGATTTACATATTTTATGGATTCCCCGGTCTTACATATTTCCCAACGACACCTTATCCTCCTTCCAAATTTGAAAGTAATTCCCCAAATTCATATTTTGGAATTTCTGTTTCAACAGCCGGCGACGTGAACAGTGATAATTATTGCGATGTTATTGCCGGAGCACATCAGTATTCAAACGGTCAATCGTTGGAAGGCAGAGCATATTTATATCTGGGAAATCTTTCTGCTACTCCTGTTTTATCTTCCTGGGCACAGGAAGGAAATATTGCAAATTACTTTTTCGGTGTTTCAGTTTCGACAGCAGGCGATGTTAACGGTGACGGATATGCAGACGTAATAGTAGGCGCGTCAGCTTTTTTACCGGGTGATTTGGGAAGAGCTTATGTTTATTACGGCAACAATACTGCGCAGGGACTTTCAACATCGCCTGACTGGACGGGTACTGACGGTCAGGCAGGTTCACAATACGGAAGAGGAGTTGGAATTGCCGGTGATGTAAATGGTGACGGTTATTCCGACATAATTGTCGGAGCGCCGACTTATACAAATGGGCAGTCTTTGGAAGGAAAAGTTTATTGCTATCACGGATCACCGGCAGGTTTATCTTCAGCTTCTAAATGGACTGTAACAGGTGTCCCGACTAATCAGACAAATACTGATTTCGGATTTTCTGTTTGCACGGCAGGAGACATAAATGCTGACGGATATTCTGAAGTGATAATAGGCGCACCTTATTATGATAATGGAAGCGCGCTAAAGCAGGGAAGAGTTTTCATTTACTACGGATCAGCATCAGGTTTAGCAGGATATCTTACGGTGATTCCTCCGAGTGGGCAGAATTTCTACAGTTTCGGACATTCAGTGGCAACAGCGGGAGACGTTAATGATGACGGGTATGGCGATATAATTGTCGGTGCTCCTTATAACAGCAATGGAGAAGCATTTGAAGGTAAAGCTTATGTATTTTATGGTTACTCACTTGGGATCAGCGCGGTATCATATTGGTCGGTTGAATTCAATCAGGCAAATGCAAACTTTGGAAACTCAGTCTCATCGGCAGGAGATGTTAACGGTGATGGTTTTGCGGACATACTTGTAGGTGCATATCACCATACAAACGGACAGACAGAAGAAGGGAGAGCTTATTTGTTTAACGGATCAGCAGCCGGTCCGTCAAGTACACCTTCGTGGACTACAGAAACTGATGAAGCATTTTCTCACATGGGATTTTCAGTTGCAGCAGCAGGTGATGTAAACGGTGACGGATACAACGACGTGCTTGTTGGTGCTCCGGATAAAGACAATTCAACATTCACTGACGGAGGAGCTGCTTACTTTTACTATGGCTCTTCATCAGGTTTGAGCGCAGCTCCGGATTGGTCAATACCAATTTTTTCAACCGGAACTCACTGCGGATATAGTGTTTCTACTGCCGGAGATCTTGACGGAAACGGATGTTCAGATTTTATTATTGGCATTCCTCAATATTCTTATGCGTTTTCTAATGACGGACTTGTCCTTGTATATTACGGTTATGCAGGTGGAATCGGCTCTACTCCAACTTTGCTGCCCGGAGGATCCGCCGATACAAGATTTGGCTGCAGTATATCAACTGCAGGTGATGTAAACGGAGACGGTTATAATGATATTATTGCCGGAGCATTTCTTGATAATGGTTTTGGAAAAGCAACAGTATATCATGGTTCAAAATTAGGTATTACAGGAACATCGGGCTGGACAGCTGCCGGTTCACAGAGCGGTGAGTATTTTGGTTACAGCGTTTCCACAGCCGGTGATGTTAACGGAGACGGATACAGTGATGTAATAGTTGGTTCATATAAATATAATAATTCAGGACAGGTTGGAAGAGTTTATTCATATTACGGTAATGACGGAATATCAAAAACTTCCCGCATCAGGCAATATAAGCCATTTACAACCAATTCAATTTACTCAGGCGGTTATTCCGGAACTTATCAGAATGTAAGATTTAGTCTACTTGGCAGAAGTCCTTACGGTAAGACGAAAGGAAAAATTGTTTATGAGCATAAACTTAGCGGGCTTCCATATTCAACCGGTTCTAATTTAGCAATCACAAACAGTGTATCATCATCAGGTTCAGGCGCATTTGCATATATGAACAGCGGTTCGGGATATGTTTTAAATCAGGATGTAGGAGGTTTATCTTATTTTCTCCAAAAGGAAACAAAGTGGCGCGCACGAATTCAATATCAGCCAAATTTAAATCCATATCAGAAATTCGGTCCATGGAAATACTATTCGAGCTATATTCCTTTACCAAACTGGAATTTCCGTCCAACGTATCATTCCGGATTCGGAATGGTGATTAACTTGAAAATGTTCATTCAGGGATTTTATAACAGCGAATCAAATACAATGATCTCAGATACTGTGAGAGTTTATCTTCAGAGCTCAGATCCACCTTATGCGTTACTGGATTCCGGAGCTACGGTGATCAATGAAGACGGAGAAGGAACAATTGGCTTTTACAGAAAAGATCCATGCTGTAGAACAATCAAAACTAAAGGCAGAAATCTTATTGAGACATGGAGTACTTTTACAATAACGGAAGATTCAAACGAAGTATATATTGACTTCACTTCAAATCAGTCTCAGGCATACGGTGACAATCTGATACAAATTGACAGTGATCCTGTACGGTATGCTGTTTACAACGGAGATGTAAATCAGGACGGATTTATTGATGGATCTGACGGTTTGCTTATTGATAATGACGCAGCAAATTTTTTAACAGGATATTTACCGACTGATGTAACAGGCGACGGATTTATTGACGGCAGCGATATGCAAATAGAAGATAATAATGCAGCTAATTTTGTAGGAGTGATAAGACCGTAAACGACGCATTTAATATTGAATCGGGATACATTGCAACGGATGTCAACGGGGATGAAGTCATTGATGCAAGCGATGCGGCGATTGCGGACAATATCTCGGCGAATTTTGAGAGTGAGGTAGCACCCTAGAGGAAGTTACAAATTTCAATCCTCCGCAGACGGAACGAATTAAGAATTACAAGTTTCAATTGCTGCAGGCGCTTGCCCGTCCCGTCAAAGGTTTAACCGCCATAGGCAACAGTCTCAAAACTATTGTAATATATAATTTCAACTTTCGGAAGCCGGGCTTTGGAAAGAGGCGGGTTTTGAGACACTCTCCGTTGGTGTGGTCAGGTAAGCCGGTTGCTGGGAAACTAAATAGATTTCAGGAAAAATTACTTTCTAATAAATCATTTTAAATGTTCAGCAATTCCGCTTTTTCCATAAGCCATTTAGAGTGAAATAAATGTTTCTCTTCAGACAATTCAGATTTAATATTTGCAATTTTATTTTTCCTGATGTCTGATTTCTGTTTTGAAAGCAGCAAATAATATTTCAGAAAATTATTATAGGACAACTTTACATCAGGCGGCATTTCATTGTTATTCTTTAAATAATGCTTAAAAGTATCCGTTAGGGAATATGCCTGCTCTATAAGTTTCAGCTCATAAAATATTTTCAGCATGAGAATTTTTACATCGATTTTAAAATGCAGCAAATCATACTTCACTTTTGAAATGCTTTCAAGCGATTTTTCGAATTCATTCTGTCCGTAATAAATCACAGCCATTGAATAATTCTTCATATTATCCCTGAATTCAGGTTTAAGCTCGTTCGAATATTTATTGACAAATTTAATTCCCCAATCATATTCTTTCAGATAAGTTATTGCCATGATTACATTCCTGTAGAAATCAGGATGCATGAAATCTTTATCGGAGATTTTATATGCATTTTCTTCTAAACAGGATTTATAAAGAGAGAAAAGTTCTTTCTTTACATCTGTATTATCCTTTTTATTATACGTGTTTAAAATATTAATCAGATCAGCGTAAAAAAATATTTTATCATAACCGCTGATTAAAGATTTATTGTCAAAAAAAACTTTCTTTGCCTTGATGAAATAATCAGAATTCTCAAAATCTAAAAGACATTTGTAAGTATAATAGTGAAAACAAAGATAAAAATAATCCTGACTGTTTTTGTGTAATTCAATAAACTTTTCAATATCAATTAATTCTCCGAGCATACTGCCAATAAAATCTTTACTGGGCTCTATATTTCTGCGTCTTTCCATAAACAGCTTTGTCTTTGCTGTGCGTAATAAATCGAGTATAAAATATGCCGATAAATGTTCGGCTGATTTAATGTCATGTTTGAAAAAATTTTTGAAATCCAGAACAGTGGCATAATGTCTCGAAGAAAGTCTTTCCAGATAGAATCTTTCCAGGCTATCCATCCCTTCAGAATCTTCATCTTTTTCAAGACTGTCAAAGGCAGAAGAAAGATACTGTCCGAAATATTTGTGTATATTTCTGTCAAGTAGCTGTTTAAGCACAATCCTGTTTTTGAGTACCTGGTTATTTTTAACGCCGGAGATGAAGAGGTACTCTTCCACAGCTTTCAGCATGTGAGAGGAAAGCGCTCTGAAACTGCTTTTTGATTTTGAATCTCTGTAATTTCTGTCCGGATAAATCTGATTAAATATAAACTCTTCGCAGAATTTTTCATTTGAAAAATCCGGGTAATAATTTTTTAAGATCAAAAGAAAAGGAACAAGGTCCCGGTCTTTTTTAAAATAGGGAAGAGAAAGAAATTTCTGAAAATCATTTAATTCTTCCTTTGTAAATGATTTTAAGAAAACGATAAGTTTAGAATCTTTATAATCCATAGTGTTATTTGCCGCAACATAATAATGATTAAAAGTTATAAATTATAGCTCTTTCTCCATTTTTTATAAAGATTAATGAAAAGTATCCGCAACAAAACGGTAAAACTTTCTTTGCTAAAACATTTCAGTCGGAATAATTTGCACAAACCTTTTAAATGATCTTGTCCGAAATCAAAGCGAAAATCGAAAAGTTAAATTGCATGATAATGTCAAATAAGAAAAATGGCAGTGTTGGAAAAGATATTGAAATGTTACTTCTCTCAGCCAGGGCGACAATGTATTTGAGAAATAAGGAACTGGAGAAACTTGAAAAAGTTGTAAATGAAATTGATGAAGTGTTTAAGAATAATCAAAAAGATTTTTAAAGAACATTTTAAACCATATTTGAAAAATCAAAAAAACAACAATTCATGAAAGCAATTTACCTGGTTTTATCATCGGCACTTGTACTATTCGGTTTCACATTCTTAGATCAGTCTTCTGAATACATTGCAGGCAATCAGGAAACTGGAGTCAGGAAACTTAATTTACACTGTCCGGAATATTCTTCGGTAATAAATGCAGAGAATAAAGAAGCAGATTCAAAGGATATTGACCAAAGCTGGTATCAGAAGGCAGTTGAAAATATTGAGAAAGATGAATACAACATAACATATTCCGATGAACTAGTAGCATATCAGTCTCCTAACAGAGCTAACAACATCCGTTTTGTTTATGGAGAGAATGGTTTTACTGCAAAGAACAGAACGGACAAAATACCGCTTTTTGATGTGAGTGATAAGACAATAGAAGAGAAGGATAAGAAGTATGAAGAGATTGATGAATGGAATATAAAATTTCAAATTACGGATTATGATTTACAGAAGAGTGAATTTGTTGCTGCCGGTAACAAAGCATTCATCGAAAATGAAAACATCAGAATTGATTACACAAATGATGAAGACGGAATGCGTCAGGATTTCATTGTAAAAAATAAACCTGCGTGCCCCCACGGGGATGGTGAAGGAAAACTGAGATTGAATTTATCTGCAGATACAAAACTGAAAATGATTGTCGGAGCTGATGCGCTGATGTTTAAAGATAAAAATGGAATTGACAAAATGAAATATTCCTCACTGAAATGCTGGGACGCGAATGGTCG
>CALEVL010000216.1 GCA_937924675.1 uncultured Ignavibacteria bacterium
TTCTCTAAGCTTCTAACGGCAGACAGGTCTACCAATTCCGCCATTTCGGCTTTCTCAAGAATCTTCTTTATTATTCTTCTTCCAACTGAGCTCTTGTAATACTTTTCCTTTCTTAGTGCTTCTTCTCTTGTATTGAATTCTTCGCAGTGAACAAGTTCCATTGGTATATATGGCTTTGTTGATCTTACCTTGCCTTTGTTGTGTTCATTCAATCGCTTTTCTATGTCTTTGCATTGTCCTACATATTGAAACTTTTCAGACTTTGACTTCAGAACATACACACTATACATATTATCTCAATCATTTGAGTCCGGTGCGCCTGCCTGGCTTAACATACCTCCAAATTCTTCTCTTCTTAACATCTTTCATTCACTCTTCAATTCTCTAAGCTTCTAACGGCAGACAGGTCTACCAATTCCGCCATTTCGGCTTTCTGTAAACATGAATGGCAAATTAGCTATCAATACCCCTTAATTCAATCCTATTTTAAATTTTCTTAAATGAAATTCTGAACTTCCGCCCAAGTCCAACTGATGCTCTTATCAGCTATTAACAATGTTTGTTGTGTAATCTCCTACCTTCACTAACTTGCATCAATTCCAAAAATTGTATTTGGAAAAGGTTAGATTATTCAAGTTGCTACATGGCAATTGATCTTTTGCTAAACTTAAAATTCAGCAATGCATGAGTTTCTCAAAATGATTGTATCAAGGAAAGGAGCTGTTGTGTATATTCTTTCGGATTGATTGGTCAATAATCCGGCAGAGTTACTAAGCAGGAACGTTAAATATCTAAGAGATAACATTAAGTTAATCACCTAACTGTCAGTTCAAAAAAATCGTTAGTGTTTTCAGGCATTAAGTGTTTGTTATTAGAAACCGATTTATTTATCTTTGCATGTTTTGAAAAAATTTGCGTGATTGGCGGAACTGGCAGACGCACTAGACTTAGGATCTAGCGGGGCAACCCGTGGGGGTTCGACTCCCTCATCACGCACTCACTTATATGCCTTTAATTTCCAATACAAATAAAATTTTCTTCGGATGAACACGAAGTCCAACAAGTCACAAACAGCAAAATGCTCATTTTGCGGGCGGAATGCTGATAAGGTTACAAACATGATAAAAGGTCCCGCCGATCATAACGGTAAGGAGGTGTTTATCTGTGAGATATGTGTTGGAAATGCGATGCAAATTATAAAGAAAAATACGCTTTACAATACAACCAAATCAATTAATAAGGTAAGATCTAACCTTACTCCCCAATCAATCAAGAAATTTCTTGATGAATATGTGATTGGCCAGGACAGAGCGAAAAAATCCCTCGCAGTTGCTGTCTATAATCATTACAAGAGAATTGATTCTCATGATTTCAATTACATAGATGAAGTCGAAATTGAAAAAAGCAATATACTGCTGATTGGCCCTACAGGAACCGGTAAAACATTCTTGGCACAATCACTCGCAAAACTTCTCGATGTTCCATTTGCTATTGCTGATGCTACTACATTGACCGAAGCCGGTTATGTTGGCGATGATGTTGAATCAATACTGGTGCATCTGCTTCAGAATGCCAATTTTGATTTGAGCAAAGCAGAAAGAGGAATAATCTATCTCGATGAGATAGACAAAATTTCGCGAAAAGGCGACAGCACATCCATCACCCGTGATGTTTCAGGAGAGGGTGTACAGCAGGCATTGCTGAAACTGCTTGAGGGAACAGTTGCAGGTGTTCCTCCGAAAGGCGGCAGGAAACATCCTGAGCAGGCACTAATCAATATTAATACAAAGAATATTCTGTTTATTTGCGGCGGCGCATTTGACGGACTTGAAAAAATAATTGAGAGAAGAGTTGCAAAAAGTTCAATTGGATTTGGCTCTGAAATCTTTTCAAAATCGGATATTGATAATGACACACTGACTTCACAAGTTGAGCCGGATGATCTGATACATTTTGGACTTATTCCTGAGTTGATTGGAAGATTACCGGTTATAACTACTCTTAATTCATTGGATAAGAGAACCATGTTGTCAATTCTTACTGAACCTAAAAACTCAATCACAAAGCAATATCAAAAGCTGTTCAGGATGGAAGGTGTTGATCTGGAGTTTACAGAAGATGCACTCGAATCAGTGGTTGAGCTTGCAATGCTGAGAAAGACCGGTGCAAGGGCACTTAGGTCAATTCTTGAGAACATCATGCTTGATATCATGTACAAGATACCGTCGAAAGAGAACGTTTCAAATTGCATTATTACACGAGAAGTAATTACCGAGAAAAAAGATCCCGTATATCTGAGCGAGAACAGAAGAATCATTGCCTGATCTGAGGGCAATGATTACAAGCAACTCAATTCTCCCCGTTTCACACTTTTCTAAAACTAATTTGACCAATTACTCCGATGGGCCGGCTTAAACATTCCCTAAAGAAGGATCATACATTCAATGTCAGAGAAGATTATTTCAAAAACCTTATCCGGAAAATAAATTCCGCTGCTGATATTGTTAAGTTAGGCGGAGGCAAGAAAGCAATTGAAAAGCTTCATGCAAATAATAAGCTTCATTGCCGTGAACGGATAGAACTTCTGATTGACAAAAATTCACATTTCATGGAAATAGGCATGTTTGCCGGACAAGGTATGTATAAGGAATACGGAGGAGCACCCTCCTCTGGCACTGTATTCGGAGTAGGAAAGATACATGAACGGGATTGTGTTATAGTAGCCAACGATGCTACAGTCAAGGCCGGTGCATGGTTTCCTATTACGTGCAAGAAGAATCTGCGTGCTCAGGAAATCTCGATGGAAAACCGTATCCCCATAATTTACCTCGTTGACTCTGCAGGTGTTTTTCTTCCTATGCAGGATGAAATTTTTCCGGACAAGGAACACTTCGGGAGAATCTTTAGAAATAATGCAGTAATGAGTTCAATGGGAATTCCTCAGATAGCCGCCATTATGGGACCATGTGTTGCCGGCGGAGCTTACTTGCCAATAATGAGCGATGAGGCTTTGATAGTGGAAAAGACAGGCAGCATATTTCTGGCCGGATCTCATTTAGTAAAAGCTGCAATCGGAGAAAAGATTGAGAATGAAGAACTTGGTGGAGCAACTGTTACAACTGAAGTTTCAGGGATAACAGATGAGAAGATGCCTGATGATCAGACCTGCATTGAAAAAATCAGAGATATGGTCAGCAAGCTTGGCCACAATCAATCTGCAGGATTTGACAGGATCCCTGCAGTGAAACCGGTACATCATGAAGCCGATGTTTACGGCATAATTCCTGAAGAAAGTGCAAAACCTTATGATACACATGAATTGATAAATTGCATTGTTGACGGAGGAGAGTTTGATGAGTATAAACCTAACTACGGCAAGACAATCATTACCGGATATGCTCGTATTGATGGCTGGGCCGTTGGAATTGTTGCCAATCAAAGAAATATTGTTAAGAGTAAAAAGGGTGAGATGCAATTTGGCGGAGTCATTTATTCCGACAGCGCTGACAAAGGTGCAAGATTCATAATGAATTGCAACCAAAGAAAGATACCTCTTCTGTTTCTGCAGGATGTAACAGGGTTTATGGTTGGCTCCAGGTCTGAGCATGGAGGCATCATTAAAGACGGAGCGAAAATGGTGAATGCAGTTGCAAACTCTGTCGTACCTAAGATCACAATAATTACAGGAAACAGTTATGGCGCGGGTAACTATGCAATGTGCGGCAAGGCATACGATCCGAGATTTATATTCGCATATCCAAACGCTCAAATTGCCGTTATGGGTGGATCGCAGGCAAGCAATGTTCTGCTTGACATAAAGATCGGGCAGCTCAAGAAAGAAGGCAAGGAAATCTCTGAAGATGACAAGAAAAAGTTCCTTGATGAGATAAAGGCAAAGTATAATGAGCAGACTGATATAATATATGCAGCAGCCAGATTATGGATAGATGGAATCATTGATCCTAAAGAGACACGAAAGATTGTTTCCCACTGCATTGAGATTTCTAATAATAATCCGGAAATCCCCAGATTTAACGTTGGCGTAATTCAGACTTGATAATTATTGATTCCAATTTCAATCAATATCTCAAATACATACCTCCCCAAACACCCATACAAATTTATTTCTTTTCTCAATTTCTAAATCTATATTGTATCAGTTTAAAAAAGATTCAACAGTGGATCGATTCAGAATTTAGTTTTTTTCAAGCGGTCCATTTTGATTTATGATTTATAATCATTAAGTACTATCCGGATCTAACCCAAATAGGTTCGCCCCAAAAGACTTAATGCCGCAATTTAACTATTGTCCGGTAATTAAATTTTTTTGGGTAAATGAAAAAAACTCTACTGTTAATGATCCCGTTGTCAATGCTTTTGTCATTGACCGGCTTTTCCTCTTTTTATCTTACAGAAACTTCTTCAATTGCAAATCCGCTTTTCACTTCCACAGAACAATCCCCTTTCCTGCCTGAAGTTATGGTCTACCCGGCTCCCGAATTGCAGGTTGAAACTCCGTTGGCAGCTCATCCTACAGATAATAATGTATTTGCTGCCGCATCCATATCAGGAGTTTATCCGGGAGGCTACACTACTGGATTCTACAGAACTACAAACGGCGGCACCTCATGGACCGGAACAAATGCAATCAAGAATCTTTCCGGAGGAATCATCACAACAATCGGTGATCCGCAAGTAATAATTGACAATAATTACAGATATGTACTTGCCTATCTGGCGTCATCAGGCGCAGGCGGACTGAAGGTCGGGATTAGCTATTCAACAAATAATGGTGCGAACTTTACATCTACTTATTTTGTGCCGGGTGTTGATACGGCAGATAAAGTTGCTATGACAATTGATGATTATGCACAGAGTCCTAACTTTGGCAGATGCTATATTGCTTACAGCGAAAAAAGCGGAACATATTTTTCCTATTCCACGAACAGCGGAACTACATGGTCAGCGGTAAAGAGGATTTGCCCTACAAACAGATACAGTCGCGTAGGTGCAAGCATTGCTACAGGCCCATCAGGTGAAGTTTATGTATCATGGCCATTTTACCAAAGCACTGTTGATTATCTTGGGTTTGCAAGATCTACAGACGGAGGAGTAAGCTGGGACTCAACTGATTTTGCATTCTCTGCAAGTGCCAGCGGTCCCGGTTTCAGAATGAATCTTAATCTTGTGAAGCTGAATGGCTTGCCTATTATCGCAGTTGATAAATCCGGCGGTCCAAATCACGGTACTGTATATGCTTCTTTCATTGAAAAAAAATCCGCCATCTCGCCGGCGCTTGATACATGTGATATAATCATCAGAAGTTCTACAAATGGTGGCGATACTTGGGGACCTAAGATCAGAGTTAATGAAAGCAACACAAGTACTAAGAGTTATCAGCTGTTTCACCAATTAAATGTTGACAAGTCAGGAAATCTAAATGTATTTTATATTGATACAAGAGACACACCAACCAATGATTCTTTCATGGTTTACATGTCAAGATCAGTCAACGGTGGAATCTCATTCACTGATACAAAGGCAAGTTCGCACAAATTTAAACATAAACAATTATCAGCATCTGAAAGACTCTTCGGAGTGCCAAGTTATATTGGTTCTTACATCGGTCTCGCATCATCAAGTGACAGGATCGTAGGATTATGGTTTGACAATATTGATGAGAAGTATCGGGCATATTCAGTTGTCTATCCTCTTTCCACAAGTCTTTCTCTTAAAGCAATTCCACAAGGTTTGTACAATCAAAACTCAAACACGCTAAAGAAGAAAGATACTATCACTGCTGTACTTAGAGCAAGTACGCCTCCTTATCAGAAGATCGATTCGGCAAATGGAATTATTGATTCAGTAACTCTTGCAGCGTCATTAAGTTTCAACAACATTACAACGGGTGATTATTTTGTTGAAGCAAGACATAAGAACTCAATCACTGTCTGGAGCAATTCAGCAGTTAGTATTATAACCGGCGGAAATAATTCTTATGATTTTACTTCTTCATCTACGTCAACTTGGGGAAACAACCAGATTCAGGTAGATTCTGAGCCGGTCCGATTTGCAATGTATTCCGGAGAAGTGAACGGGGATGATGTTATTGACGTAACGGATGTATCAACCGTAGAAAATGATGCGTTCAATTATACAACCGGAAATGTGATTACTGACTTTAACGGTGACAACTTTGTAGATGTAACAGATATTGCATTTGCTGACTATGGTTCTGCTAATTTCATTATGTTGATCACACCATGATCATGGAATCAACGTCTCTACAAGATATTTCTCGCTTATGCCGTTTCCGCTTATGAGGATTTCGCCATTGAGACCGGCATAAGCAACAACGTTTCCGCTGTAATTGATGCTGACCCGATCTGTTCCCCTATTGCCATTACCGGAGGCATCAAACATGACAACTGTAAAAGCTATAGCCCGCCTTTCGTCAATGCTTGCCGTGAATGGAAAATCGGATGAAGTAAATTTTTTCATAAATTCACTCTTGAGCATGCCGTTATCAAATGAAATAATTTCTTCATATACCATCGGCATTCTGTCAACATCAGGAGGTGTGATCTCCGTTATCCTGCATCTGAACTGCTTCCCGTTAAGACCTGCGGAATTGTCCTGTGCATTAACTTGCTTCTCTGCAATCAACAAGAACAATCCAACCAATATTAACAATATCATCTGTTTCATGCTTCCTCCTTAGCAAAAATTGGTTCGCTGCTCACAACTCTCTTTTGAGAGCTTCTTTTTCTATTTCAAGCTGTTTGATTCTTCTTTGGAGAATATCAAGTTCTTCAGGCATTGAATCCATTTCTATTCTCAGTTTAGATGCGGCTTCATCTATTAGATCAATTGCCTTGTCAGGAAGAAATCGGTCTGAGATATATCTGTCTGACAATTGAGCCGCTGCTACTATCGCTCCATCAGTTATTCTGACTCCATGATGAACTTCATATTTTTCTTTTAGTCCTCGAAGAATTGAAACTGTGTCATCAATATCCGGCTGGCCAACAAATACAGGTTGGAACCTTCTTTCCAAAGCCGGGTCCTTTTCAATGTACTTTCTGTATTCATCAAGTGTTGTTGCACCTATAGTTCTCAAATCTCCTCTTGCAAGCGCCGGCTTGAGCATGTTAGATGCATCAACAGAACCTTGTGAAGCTCCTGCACCTACAACAGTGTGAAGTTCATCAATGAATAATATTATCTCCCCGTTGGACTCTTCTACTTCTTTCAATACAGCCTTCAGTCTTTCTTCAAACTGTCCCCTGAATTGTGCACCCGCAATTAGCGAGCCCATATCCAATGCAATTATCTGTTTACTCTTTAAATTATCTGGTACATCTCCCTGAATAATTCTGTGAGCTAGCCCTTCTGCAATCGCTGTCTTCCCTACACCCGGCTCACCGATAAGGACAGGATTGTTCTTCGTACGTCTGGAAAGGACCTGCAATACTCTTCTAATTTCATCTTCCCTGCCGATTACCGGATCCAACTTACCTCTCATTGCCAGCTCATTGAGATTCTTTCCATACTTCTGCAAAGCCTGATAAGTATCTTCCGGGTTTTGCCCTGTAACTCTGTTGCTTCCTCTAACTTCCTTAAGAGCTTTAAGAACATTATCTTTAGTTATTCCCTCTGATTTGAGCAATCCGAAAATTGATGACTTCTTCGAGTCAGCAAGTCCAAGCAACAAGTGCTCAGTCGATACATATTCATCTTTCAATGCAGATGCTTCACGCGCAGAATTCTCGAGCACATCTGATGCCTCTCTGGAAAGAGACAAACCTGATCCGGCTCCCGACACCTTAGGAAGCTTCTCCAATAATTCGCCCGTTTTGATTTTGAGAAGATCAATATTTGAACCAAGTTTCTGTAAAGTTGAAACAACTATTCCTGCAGGATCCTGAATCAAAGCAGCGAAAATATGTTCCGGCTCAAGAAGCTGGTTGGAATAACTTGAAGCAATTTCCTGTGCTTGCTGAATTGCTTCCTGCGCTTTGATTGTCAGTTTATTGAAGTTGAATGCCATTGAATTTGTTTTACTTAAACTAACCCTAATTTTGATTTTTTTCAATTACAAGTTGTATGTCAGTTTTGTAATTTCTTGACCAATGTATGATGCAACCTTAGTTATATCAGTGTATGATAAATGCCGTGAACTCGAATTGATTTTGCACGCACTCACGGTTCAGAATTACAGCATGTCAGATATTGAAATAATTATTGCAGAAGACGGTACTAATGACAAAATAGCAGACCTCATAAAACATTGGCAGGTCAATGGCAAGCTTAATATCAATCACATCTCTCAGGAAGACAAAGGTTTTCGAAAGAACAAAATACTGAATAAAGCCATTACAACATCTGCTTCAGATTACATGATCTTCATTGACGGTGACTGCATACCTCATCCTGAATTCATTACAGCTCACATATCGAGTATTGATGTGAATGCGGTTCTCTGCGGCAGGCGAGTAAATCTTACAAAGAAGTCTTCGTCAGATATTACTAAAGAAAAAATCGAATCACTAGATTACAGTAAGACGAAATTCAGTAATGTTTTATTCTCTGCTCTTAATCGTGACAAGCCTGAGTTCAGCTACAATGCCGAAGAAGGATTCATAATTAAATCAGATGCAATCAGAAAGAAAATGATCAATAAAGACGAGCATATATTAGGCTGTAATTTTTCAACCCACAAATCAATGCTTGTGATGATCAATGGTTTTGATGAGAATTATGAAGGTCCAGGGCTTGGAGAGGATTCTGATATTGAGTTCAGATTGAGACTGAAGGATGCAAAGTTTAAGTCTGTAAGAAATCTTGCCGTGGTTTATCACATGTATCATCCAAAGACTATAGAGCAACCGTTGAACATGGAGTATTTCAATAAGGTCAAATCTGAAGGAAACTTTTTCTGCAAGAACGGATTGATAAAGGGCTGAATACGAACATGGAGAAAGTAACAGGACTTATAATTTGTCACAACGAGGAAAGGAATATAGGAGCTTGCCTTAAGAGTCTTGAATGGTGTGATGAAATAGTTGTAGTAGATTCATTCAGTGATGACAGCACAATTGAGATTGCCGGCAAATACACTAATCACATTCACTTGAATGAGTGGAGTGGTTTCAGAGATCAGAGATTGTTTGCTCTCTCTAAGGTTGAGAACGGCTGGATATTCTCTCTTGATGCAGACGAAAGATGTACTAAAGAACTTTCGGAGGAGATAAGGAAAGTACTTGCTGCTGATAACATTGCTTATGATGGTTTCAGGATACCCAGGAAAAGTTACTTCCTTGGGAAATGGATAAGGCATGGAGGTTGGTATCCGGATTTGCAGCTGAGACTTTTCCGATCAGGAAAGGTAACGGTAACAAACCGGCTTGTTCACGAATCTTATCTTGTCGAAGGCAATCTTGGTAAATTGAATTCTGATATTGAACACTTTACAGCAAGCTCTGTGGATGACTATCTGGAAAAGGTTAATAAGTATGCAGACCTGTCTGCCATTGAAAAGAAATCACAAAAGGTAGGCTTCTTTCGGTTGTTCATTTACCCAAGACTTGAATTTGTAAAGCAATACATATTCAAAGGAAATTTCCTGGACGGGAAAGAAGGACTGATGGTTTCTAATTTTCACATGATCACAAAGATACTTACATATATGAAGGTCCTGGAGCTCCGGAAGAAATGAATACTTCCAGAAGACTTATCAGTTACATTAAGAATTACAAGAGTAATCTTGTAACTTCAATTTTTCTTTCAATCTTCTATTCAATATTCAGTGCAGCGGCAGTCTATCTTACAATACCGTTGCTAAAAACGTTGTTTCTGAAAGAGAGTCCTGTAACTCAATCAACTCCCGGCGGCAATTTCTTAAGAGATTCCCTGCAATGGGTAGAGAACATTGTTCTTCAAAATGGTCCCGAACAAGGGCTGGCGATCATCTGTATTCTGATACTTATTTCTTATCTTCTGAAAAATTTTACCGGCTATCTGCAATCCATAAATATGCAGAAGGTGGAAAAGGGTGTCATGCGTGACCTTAGGGACGAACTTTATGCAAAGGTCAATGCATTGTCATTGAGATACTTCACTACGGAGAGGACAGGCAGTCTGATTTCCAGAATGACAAATGATGTGAACGCGATTCAATCCGGAATCTCCGCTTCATTCCTTGATCTGATTCGGGAACCTATAATGGCTGTTATCTATCTTGTTCTGGCTATCTCGATCAGTTGGAAACTGACACTCATATCGTTGTTTATTTTCCCTGTCACGGTCTTTGTCATTCTAAAGATCGGTGCATCACTAAAGAGGCGAAGCATCCGCATGCAAAACAAGGCAGCAGATATACTTTCAATTATCACTGAAACTATATACGGATCGAAAGTGATTCGTTCTTTTGGCGCGTCAAAATTCATGGACAAGCTTTTTCGCAGAGAGTCAGAGGCATTATATGATCTTACTATAAAGAATGCCAAGGCCAGTGAGCTGGCGCAGCCCGTCACTGAGTTCCTGTCTATTATTGCGGCTGTATTGATAATATGGTTTGGTGGCAGAGAGATACTGATCTCAAAAACACTTGATCCTGAGGAGTTTGTTGGATTCTTATTCATAATTTTTCAACTCGCAGTTCCAATAAAGAGTCTGAGTTCGGTTAACAACAGAATAAAAACTGCTGAAGCATCTGCCGAAAGAATTTTCGAAGTTCTTGATCATCCAATTGAGGTGAAAGAGAGTAAGGATGCAAAAGATTTTATAGAATTGAAAAGTGGCATTTCAATTCAAGACGTTTCATTTGAGTATGATACCGGCAGAAAAATTCTCGAAGATATAAATCTGACAATTCCTAAGTCCAAAGTAATTGCTTTGGTTGGACCATCAGGAGCGGGCAAGTCAACTCTTGCGGATCTGATTGCAAGATACTATGATGTGACTTCCGGTTCAATAAAGTTTGACGATACAGATATCAGAGACATAAGTTTTGACTCATTCAGAAAAGCCGTCGGTATTGTTCAACAAGAGACAATACTCTTCAATGATACTATACGGAACAACATTCTGTTCGGGAATGAAGAAGTAAGTGAGGAAGATCTGATAACAATATGCAAGTCTGCAAATGCTTACGATTTCATCCTGAAAACCGAGAATGGTTTCGACACGATGATTGGCGAGCGCGGCTTAAAACTCTCCGGCGGACAGAGACAAAGACTATCAATTGCCAGAACACTCTTGAGAAACCCGCAAATACTGATACTTGATGAAGCAACATCTTCACTTGATACTGAGTCGGAACAAATAGTGCAAAATGCAATAGACAAGCTGATGGAGGGCAGAACATCGATAGTAATTGCTCACAGACTTTCTACAATTATTGGTGCTGATATGATAGTAGTTCTTGAAAAGGGAAGAATAGTACAGTCAGGAACGCATGAAGAACTTATCAGCTCTGATGGACTTTACAGAAAACTCTACTTCATTTGAATCTTCACTGATATTCAATTGACATCTACTACACAAAAACTTTCGAAAACAATTGATGCTGCAATTCCGGTATTCATTCTCTTGCAGACTGCGACTGTAAGCATTTCAATTGCAGTCTCTTCAATCATGTTTGTAACCTGGATGGTCCTTTGGCTCGTTCAGGTAGCTTTTGACCGCCCAAAGGCTTTGTCTGTATTCTCACTTTCCGATCTTCGTTTCATAAATATATTTGTTGTATTCTATTTCACTGCCGAGATAGCTTCAAGATTTTTCGCAGTATATCCGGATGGTGCATTTGACAATATTAAGCGTCTCTTGCTTTTTTCAGTGTTCTATGGTTCAGTAGCTAAGATTACGGGAACAGTAATGATAAGCAGAATGCTCACGGCTTTGGTGAGCATCATTGCTGTCATCTCTTCAATTGAGCTCATCACTTATGCTATTAATTTTGGAGAGATGATAAGCAGAATCCCTTTTGCGGAAATAAGAATAGACTATTTCAATTATCCGCTCACTATAGCTGAGATAAAGATGATGGTTCTGTTGTCAGTGATTCCATTACTCTTGTCAACAGACGGATTTCCTGTCAGAAGAAGTTACATGATACTAATGATAATTCCCATAACAGTCTCCATGCTCCTTACTCAGTCCCGAAATGTGTATCTTGCTTTCTTCATATGCCTGTTGTTGTACGGAATAATTCTAAATAGAAAGTTTCTTTTGGTTTTGATTACAGTTTTAGTTGCCGGCATTCTGTTACTGCCTTCGGGGATGTCAGAAAGATTGAAGAGCATATTTGATGCAGAGCATCCCAGCAACAAGTCACGCATTGTAATGTGGGAGACAGGTTGGAAAATGTTTTTAGATCATCCTGTGACCGGTGTGGCTGACAATAAAATACTTGAGATCTATTCTCAATACAAAACTCCTGAATACCACTCGGAGGGAGTTCATTTGCACAACAATTTCATCATGATACTTGCAACTACCGGGATAATCGGATTCCTGGCATTTACTGGATTCTTCTTTGTGCTTATAGCAAGACAACTTCGGCTGTTGAAACAATTCAAAGCAGGGAACAAGAAACTTCTGACATTTGGAAGCTTGCTGGTAGTTGTATCATTTCTAACTGCGGGAATTTTTGAATGGAGTTTTGGTGATCATGAAGTAATGACGGTTTTCTTCTTCCTGGTTTCTGTTCCATTCATATTGGCAAAGGAAGAAAAATCTGATAAATCAAATGAATTACTTGAGAGATAATTAATGATTATTTTTTAACCAAATTAAAATTTCAATGAAAGAAGAAGAATATTCACACATGTTCATTTCTCTGATCTACAGTCTTCAGATGCAGACAATGATTCACTTGGGTAAGATTGCTAATCCGGCTACGGGAAAAGTTGAAACCGAGCTGGACGTTGCTCAAGCAACAATTGATATGGTAGATATGCTGAAAGCAAAGACGGTAAATAATCTTTCTGATGATGAGAAGAGATTTCTCGATCAGGTGCTTGCAGATTTAAAGCTGAATTTTGTAGATGAAAAGAATAAAACTGAAGTATCACAGGATAAAATAACCGAAGAGCCAAAATCTGATGAAACTCCCACATAGCAGGAATAATGAAATTGACCCACCTGTTGTTGGGATCTTCGGTAATATTCACAAGCCGGAAGTATTTGGACTCCTTGGAGAAATTATAACTACGCTGAAGGCGAACGGTTTTGATTATGTGATAGAGAGAGTACTCAGCAAAGTTGCCGGATTAAAGAACTACAAGACTTCAACACCGGCTGACATTCTTTCCAAAGCCGGAGTGATCTTCTCACTCGGTGGAGACGGAACCTTCCTCAATACGGCACAGATTGTCGGCAACAGAAACATACCCATATTGGGGATAAACATGGGCAGAATGGGTTATTATTCGGATGTTACCCCCGAAGAAATTGACAAGTTCATTCCCAATCTCAAGAGCGGAAAGTACAAAGTGTCTGATCAGGTAATTCTACAGGCTGACATTAAGCCGGGCAAATCCATGTTTGCATTGAATGACATTGTTATTGACAAGAGTTCTTCCATCAGAATGCTTGAGTTTGAAACTTTCTTCAATCAGGAAAGAATTGTCCAGATTATTTCAGACGGCATTATCGTATCAACTCCATCCGGTTCAACGGCATATTCATTGTCATGTAACGGCCCGATAGTCAATCCTCAAAGCAAAGTGATACTCATTACTCCAATCTCTCCGCACACACTTAATGTAAGACCCATCATAGTTCCTGACACAGAAATTGTCAGCATTAGAATCCTTACTGAAGGAAAAGCTCGGATCACTTCAGACGGTCAGAAGGCTGTTGTTGTAAATTCACCTGCAGAAATAAGAATCTACAAGGCACCCTTCACTGTCAAGGCAATCAAGAAGATTAACACAAGTTACTTCAATACGCTGAAGAAGAAACTTCATTGGGGAGAAGATATAAGACATGTGAAGAGTTCCGATCAATAAGGAATTCCGTCTGCTGCGGGTGGTTTGGTCTTTCCGATGAATCCAATTAATACAAGAATAGTGATCAGATAAGGAAGCATTTGTATGATCTGAGTTGGAATCTCTGCTCCTGATATCTGCAACGTAATTTCAAGAGCTTCAAAAGCCGCAAACATAAGACAAGCAAAAAATATGTTCACCGGTTTCCATTTTCCGATTATCATAGCTGCCAGTGCGATATAACCTCTGCCGGCAATCATCCCGTCACTGTAGTTGTGCTGACTCGATACGAGCCAGATTCCTCCGAGCGCACTCAGAACTCCGCTGATCAACACTCCGGCATATTTGTATTGTCTCACTTTAATGCCGAGAGATTCTGCCGCCCACGGATTCTCACCGGCAGAACGCAAACGAAGTCCAAACTTTGTTCTGTAAAGCACATAACCGGAAATAAATATCAAGGCGATACTGAAAGCTGTAATGTTGTCAGACAATTCATAGCCGACAAAAATTCTTGGGGTGTTGCTTGAACTGCTGAATAGGAAGACCATTAGAAATTTAGTTACCCCGGCAATCAGCAGATTGAACCCTACTCCTGTAACGATCTGATTGATCTTAAGTGTTACGGTGAACATTGAAAATAGAATGCTGAACAGAATGTTAACAATCACGGCAAGAATAAGCGACAACAGTATACTTCCTGTCATTATGCAAAATACCGCAAATGAGAAAGCAGCCATGTTCATGAATCCTTCTATGGAAATATTGATCACGCCTGATCTTTCTGAAAAGTTTGCACCAGACGCACCGAGGTAATAGGGAGTCATCATTCTGAAAACCTGGGCAAGAAATGTGAAAGAAAATACGCTGTAGATTATCTCCATCAGACAAGCCCTTTTTTTGTATAGAAATTTCTTACGATGCTGTCGGAAGACAATATCGAAAGAATAATCAGCCCTTGAACAACCAGCATAACTTCCTTTGGAATAAGCTGATTCACAGCAAGCCCTCCGTAATCAAGCGCTGCAAAGAGAATGGATGAGAATATTATTCCTATAGGATTATTTTTTGCCAGAAGTGCCACGGCAATTGCCGTGAATCCAATGTTGTTAGAGAATCCCAATTCGTAATATCCCTTGTATCCGAAAATAAAATTCAACCCGGCAAATGAAGCAATTCCTGCTCCTATGAAGAACGAAGCAATTACAACTTTGCTGACTTTGATTCCAATATATTTTGATGCAACCTCATTGAAGCCTACTGCTCGAAGTTTGTAACCGAACGTTGATTTGTAAATGAGCACATACACAAGGAAAGCTGTCACTAATGAGGCAACGAATGTAATGTTCAGTGATGAACCTTCAAAGAACGGAAAAATATCAGAAGCTTTTCCCAGCATATTTTTGTCACCGATACTTACTGTTCTCAAAGTTGATTTGACTGCAAAGAAATCAACCATAAGATAGTTTATTAATGCAAGTATCACAAAATTCATCATGATAGTTGTAATGACTTCACTGACTCCCTTTTTTACTTTAATTATTGCAGGTATCAGCCCAACTATTCCTGCCGCTGTGAATCCTGCAACAGCTGAAATCGCTATTGCCAATACCAGCGGAAGTGAGTCAAGCTGCAGTGCTGTCAAAGCAATTACAAAAGATCCTGCATTCAGCTGACCTTCTGCACCAATGTTAAACAAAGAAGCATGAAAGCATACTGCAAGTCCGCACGCAATAAAGATGAGTGGAGTTGCCTTGAACAGTGTTTGTCCAATCCCATATCCGCTTGTAAATACATCAGTATATATCAGGGAATAAACTTCAAGCGGATCCTTTCCGATTACAACTATGAGGATGGTAAGAATTATGAAAGTGAATGCAAGAGATAAGAATACGGAAAGAAAATTTGATTTCATCTGCAGCGTCAATGCGAAACTCCTGTCATAAGTTTTCCTAATTGATTAACAAGATGTATCTTGCCGTCTGAATTTTCTTCTGAGTTATTCAATGCATTTGACAATTCTTCTGTTTCATAAGTCCTGACCAGTTTCCCTTTGTAGATTACGCTCAGTCTGTCAGACAGACTAAGAAGTTCTTCAATATCAGAAGAAATCAACAAAATTGCCTTTCCATTGTTCCTTTCATTTACAATCTGTGAGTGAATGAACAACTCCGCATTAATATCAACACCTCTTGTAGGATGGGAAAAAACGATAACTTCATTACCTGAGGAGATCTCCCTAGCAACAACAACTTTTTGCTGATTGCCACCTGAGAGTGAACCTAATTTCACTTCCGGCCCCGGAGCATGAACTTCATAGCTGTTGATCACTTTCTCTGAGGAATTTAGAAGTTCTTTCTCCGAGTGATAAGAATTGCCTTTGCGCTTCAGAGCAAAGTTCTCGCCAATTGTGAACTCCATTATCAATCCCTTTTTCAGCCTGTCGTCAGGAACTATGGAAGCTCTCTCTGCCGGCATTTCTGCCGTTCCTTCAAAGTCTTTTTCAATCCCGCACACGATGTCTGCTAATTCTGCCTGTCCATTTCCTTCAACTCCAGCTATGCCATGAATTTCTCCTGCAAATAAACTGAGTGACAGACCGTTCAGACATTTTCTTTTATTTGATGTCATAGAAATGTTTTCCAGGCGAACAATTATCTGCCCGGACTTGGCTTGATTATCCTTTGACTTAATCGTCAGAAGCTCTGCACCACCGATGATTGCACTGCTGATCTCACTTATATCAATGCCACCTGATACATTATCCGTCTCAAATACAAGATTACCTTTTCTTAGAACGGAAACCTTGTCCGCAATCTCCTTCACTTCATTTAATTTGTGAGTGATTACAATTACTGTCTTGCCAGTATTCTTGAAATTCCTCACCATTTCAAAAAAACTGTTCACTTCAATTGGCGACAGAACTGCTGTAGGTTCATCAAATATCAGCAAATCAGAATCCCTGTAAAGCAGCTTTAATATCTCAACTTTCTGTTGGATACTAATGCTCAAGTTGCTTATTTTTTCATCCAAATTAATTTCCAGATCGTACTTTGAGATAAGCTCTTTCAGTTTATCCCTTGCTGATGCAATATTTAGAGAAATGCCTTTGACGGGCTCATCTCCAAGGATTACATTTTCCAGGACTGTAAAATCATCTATTAACATGAAATGCTGATGCACCATGCCGATCTTCTTTGCAATTGCATCATGAGGGGAAGCAAAAGTAACAGGAGATCCTGAAATTATGATTTCACCTTCATCCGGTTTTATCATTCCGAACAGAATATTCATCAATGTTGATTTTCCCGCTCCATTTTCTCCAACAATGCAGTGAACAGAATTTTCTGCTATGCAAAAAGATATATCGTTGTTAGCAGTAAAATTGCCAAAAGATTTTGTAATATTTCTGAGCTCTATTTTTGTCATCTTAATAAAGAGGTGCAATTTAGTGAATACTAATCTTGTATAGAATCTATTTTGCCGTCAGCGGATAATCTGTTGACCTTAATGACCAAATCCATTCATTGCTGTCCAAGACGTTTTCCAAAAGTAGAAAAAGTACGGAAAACAAATCAAGAATAAATACTATTTCCAACGTCGCAGGAACAACCCGCCTCATCCTAATGCCGTTAAGAAATTGTGAGCTTTGGCGTAAGCGTGAATTTCCTGTTTGACGAACACGACAGTGTTCTTTTGTCGTGTGAGGAGTTGAAATTCACGTAGCCAAAGCGAGCAATTTTAGGCAATTAGGATGCAGCGGGCGACTTTTCTTTGCTAAGCTTTCTTTTGGTCGTTCAAAAGAAAGCGGAATAACTTTTTGGCATCTAAATTTATTAAATCCTTCGCACCAAAAAATAAACGTTTTGGACAGATGTGAAATCCATTCATAGTTATATCACTAGATTGCAATTGTTATAAGAACTCAATAATACTATTTTAGATATTTCATATATGATAACTAAACAAAGTATAGAAAAGGCTGCTGAAATTATCAGCTCTTCGGACTCGTTTGTCCTCGTAACTCATGTAGCCCCCGACGGCGATGCAATTGGAAGTGTCATTGCTTTTGCAGATTATCTCAATGCAAAGGGAAAAAAGGCAGACATCATTAATCATTCTCCTACACCTTTCAACTTGTCATTTCTTGACAAAAACAAATCCATAAGAGTCTTTTCAGAAGATTTGGAAGCTAATACAAAACTGATCAATGAGGCGGATGTTATCATGCTTCTTGACACAAATGAGTTTCACAGAACAAAATCCATGGAACAGTTACTGACTGACTCGCCTGCCAAGAAATTATGTATTGATCATCATGCCGGAATCAGAGAAGAAATGTTCACGGCAATTGTTTCCGATACAGATTATGCAGCCACATGTCAGATGCTGTACGATTACATTATGCTTGACAGCGGAAAGTATATTAACAAAGATGTGGCTTCGGCTTTGTATGTAGGCATAATGACAGACACCGGTTCATTCCGGCATCCCCGAACTAATTCACATGTGTTTAGAATCTGTGCTGATCTTTTTGATAATGGAGCAGACCCTGTTATGCTCTATGAAGAGGTCTGCAACAGGGTATCCAAGGAAATGATGCAGTTGCAGGCGGCCTTTATGAGCGGACTTGAATTTTATTTTGACGGCAAAATGGTTTTGGGCAAAGTTACTCAGGAAGATTTCAAAAGATTCGGATTGGATGTAGATCATATCGAAGGATTTACATCGTTGATCATGAGCATAAGCGGTGTGAAGACAGGCGTAATGATGGTTGAGCTAAGGGATAATATAAAACTTTCTTTCAGGACCAAAGGAGATATTCCTGCAAATGCAATGGCAATTGAGTTTGGCGGCGGCGGACATTTTCATGCAGGCGGTGCAAATGTATTTGATACTAATATGGAATTACTGAAACCGCAGGTAATTGAAACCGTAAGTAAGTATATTTATAAAGCTTAATTTAAAACAAAACCAAAAATGAAAATCACTTTCGAGAAATCCAGAATTGATAAGATAGGTGCCGATGCTTGCCTTTTTCTTGTTTATCAGGACAAGAAACTTTTCAATGAAGAGCTTAAGGTTATTGAAAATCTTATGAAATGCAAGATTGCCAAGGTCAGTCTGGAAGATTTTGAAGGTAAGGCAAATCAGACAGTCCTTGTATATTCAGGTGATCATCGCATAATTATGTCCGGCTTGGGCTATCAGAATGATCTTACTTTGGAAAGGATACGAAAAGCAACTGCACGCGGAGTAAAAAAGGCAAAGACTCTTAATATCAAGAAACTTGCAATTGAGATTCTTCAGGATCAGTCCCTTGAAGGAGTTGAGATAGAGGATGTATCACGAGCTCAGACCATTAGTTCGCTACTTGCTTTGTACTCATTTGACAAGTATTTCACTAAGAAGGAAAACAAGGAACTTTCCGGAATCAAAGAGATAATACTCTTCTCACAATATAATTCTCTTACAAAATTTTCAGGAGAAATTGAGAGTGGAATTAAGAGCGGAACAATTGTGGGAGAAGCTACAAACTTTGCAAGAGATCTTGGCAATGAGCCTTCAAACATAATTTATCCAGAGACATTCGCAGATGTCATAACCAAGAGATCAAAACAGAGGAAGTATGTTGTTGAAGTACTTGACAAGAAAGCTTTGACCAAACTAAAAATGGGTGGTGTACTTGAAGTTGCAAGAGGAAGCATCAGAGAACCAAGATTCCTTATTTTAAAATATAATGGCGGAAAGAAAAACGATAGTCCGTATGTAATAGTTGGTAAAGGAGTTACATTTGACAGCGGCGGTATTTCAATTAAACCCGCTGCAGGAATGGGCTTGATGAAAGTGGATATGGGAGGTGGCGCGGCTGTCGTAGGTGTTTTTGAAGCAATATCTCAACTCAATCTTCCGCTTAATGTGTTTGGACTAATTCCTATGGTTGAAAACATGCCAAGCGGTAATTCATTCAAACCCGGAGATGTGATCACAGCGTATAACGGAATGACAATTGAAGTTGACAATACCGATGCAGAAGGCAGATTAATACTTGCAGATGCTCTCTCTTATGCATCTAAGTACAAACCAAAAGCAGTGGTGGATATGGCTACACTTACAGGGGCAAGCATTGTTGCGATAGGAAGTGTTGCCTCTATAATTATGGGAAATGATGAAGACTTAGTAGCAAAGCTTATAAGAGCAGGCAATCAGACATATGATAGAGTTTGGCAGTTGCCGCTTTGGGAAGAGTATGATAAGATGATCGATTCCGAAATTGCTGATGTAAAAAACTCGGGACAATCTAGACAGGCAGGAACTATCACTGGCGGGATGTTTCTCAAGAGATTTATCGGCAAATACCCTTGGGCACATATCGATATTGCAGCAACTGCTATGCGCGACAAGGAATCGGATTATGATCCGAAGAATGCAACAGGAGCAGGTGTTAGGCTCGTTACACAGTTTCTTGTTAACGAAAGCACTGATAACTGATTACATTTTCTTTTTAGCAACGATTTGTGCAAGCCCGTGTACAATGCACGGGCTTTTTTTTTGGGGTTTAATAGAAGTTACAGGAATAGATTTCAGATTCAGGTTTGTAATCATATCTTACAAATTACCAGTATGATCTTGCGGAATTATTTTTGGCTTCAGTAGAAAGTTTTTCGCAAGTTTAATTTTATGTATTTTGTGTAAACGATTTCACTAAATTTATGATCCGGTGATTCCAATTACTTCTATCATTTTTGCCCGGGCAATATTGCCATTGATGGTACTTCTGATTTCATCAGGCAATATTGGAGAGCTGAAGCCGCAGTTCTTGGCTAAGTCCGGACAATTTATGCTCGGAAACGAGGCACTTCTCGAATTGTCTGATTCCCCTATTAGAGGAAAAAGAATTGGGCTTATTACAAACAACAGCGGTGTGCTGAGCGATGGCCGGTTATTTATGGATGTGATAAGTGAGCATCACGATCTTAAAAAGATCTTTACACCTGAACACGGACTCAGGGGAAACGAAAGGAACGAGAATTATACAGACGAAGAAACCGGGGCATATGTAGTTTCACTATTCGGCAATAAGGAAAAACCAACCGCAGAAGACCTCTCAGATATTGATGTACTTGTGTACGACCTGCAGGATGTTTCCGCAAGATTCTACACATTTGTCAATACACTTTACTACTGTATGGAGGCCGCCTCTGAAAATAATTTAAAAATTGTTGTCTGTGACCGGCCTATCATACCGGATGGAAATTATGTTGACGGATATGTGCTTGAAGAAAGTTATAAGTCTTTTGTAGGTTTGCTGAGACTTCCGGCAGCATATGCAATGACTTGCGGTGAGTTAGCAAATTTCATCAATTCAGAATATTTTGACAACAGGTGTGATGTAATCGTTTCAAAGATGAAAAATTATTCACGCAGCATTAATTATGATGATCTCGGTCTGTACTGGAAAACACCGTCTCCTAATATGTATTTTCCATCAACTGCAGTTGCTTATCTCGGCACATGCCTCTTTGAAGGCACAAACTTCGGCGAAGGCAGAGGTAGTAACAAACCCTTTGAATATGTTGGGGCACCATACTGTGATGGTGAATTGATTGCGGTAAAACTAAACTCAATGAATCTTGATGGTGTTGAATTTGAATCGATCAATTTTACACCTCAGCAGATAATGAGCTGGCAGTCAAAGCCAAAGTATGCAGGTGAAATGTGCAGCGGAGTTTATTTAAAAGTAACAGACAGACAAAAGGCAGAACCTTACAAAGCTGTTGTAGCTATGCTCGTCTTGCTTAATAAAGAATTCCCGGGATTTGAGATCAACAACAATAATTTTATTGACAAACTTGCCGGAACAGACAGACTTAGATACATGATCAATTCAGGAAAAAGTTATGAAGAAATAATCGGGTCTTATCAGGAAGAATTGAGAGAATTTAAAGTCAAAAGAAAGAAATACTTGATGTATTAATTGGTCAGCCTCTCAAAATTAACTTTCACTAACAGTCCTCCAAATTCAACTAATCTAAAAAAGTTCTTCTCACCATTCGTCCAAGGATAATCCTGTTCTAACTAAGCTGCAGCGGATTTCTTAGGATAACTCTCAGGATATAGGAGACATCTTTGTACATGATCACCTTTTCCTGCAAGTTCGGGTCTTATTGTGGAGCAATCCGCAAATACTTTAGGACATCTTGGATGGAAGTAACACCCTGAAGGCACTTTTGCCGGGGATGGGACATCTCCTGTAAGTATGATCCTTTTAGACTTCTTATTCGGATCAGGTACCGGAACAGCTGAAAGCAAAGCTTGTGTGTATGGATGTCTGGAATCCGCATAAAGTTCGTCTCTGTCAGCAATTTCCACTAACTGACCCAAATACATTACACAGACTCTGTTAGAGATATGTTCAACTACAGAAAGGTCATGCGAAATAAAGAGATATGTTATTCCGAATTCCTTCTGCAGATCCTGCAGAAGATTGATAATCTGTGATTGAATCGAAACGTCAAGAGCAGATACCGGCTCATCACATACAATGAATTTGGGTTCGACCGAAAGCGCTCTGGCAACACCTATTCTTTGCCTCTGTCCGCCTGAAAATTCATGGGGATATCTTCTTGCATGTATTTTTCTAAGTCCAACTTTTTCCAGCAGATCTTCAACTCTCTTCTCGGCAGCTTCTCCTTCGGCGATTTCATGGAACTTCAGTATTTCCGTAAGCATTCCACCAACTGTAATCCTTGGATTTAGTGATGAATACGGATCCTGGAAAATAATCTGCATCTGTTTTCTGTATTCCTTCAGCTCCTTCTGCGGCATGTTTGTAATATTCTTACCGTCAAAGATAACTTCACCGCCGGTTGGTTCAATAAGTCTTAATATTGACCTTCCTACAGTAGTTTTTCCGCAACCAGACTCTCCTACTAAACCCAGAGTTTCACCTTTCTTGATCTTAAATGAGACATCATCAACAGCTTTTACATGACCAATTGTCTTTGAGAAGATCCCTGTCTTTATCGGAAAATATTTCTTCAGGCCGTTTACTTCAAGAAGTATGTCTGACATATTTTTGCTTTCAGTTTCTGAAAAATTTTTGCCAAATATACTTCTAATGCAATGGAAATACAACTTAGATTACTGCTATCGCAGTCATAAATTTTTCCCAAAGACACACAATTGCCCCTGAAGTACATCAGCATAGTGCTATGCAACTTGAGTAAAATGCTCGCAACCGGTAATATCAAATTTTGTCATAACCATTCTCAATGAGAATAGCTAAATTCATGATTAAACAAAAAACTATTTGATGGAAGTAATATCAGACTTTTTTTCCAAGCTTGGCAATCTGGAAGAACTCATAAAGTGGGGCGGATTGACTGTCTTAATAATTATTGTTTTTGCCGAGACCGGACTCCTTATAGGATTCTTCCTTCCCGGTGATTCATTGCTGATAACTGCCGGTCTAATAGCTGCACAGGGTTATTTTGACATTTATGTTCTGAATGTTTCATTGATACTTGCGGCAATCATAGGCGACCAGGTTGGTTATGTGTTTGGACGAAAGACAGGTCCTAAATTATTTAATCGTGAGAAATCATTGTTATTCGATAAAGATCATTTGATCAAAGCCAAACATTTCTATGAGAAATATGGCGGAAGAGCGATCATATATGCACGCTTTGTTCCTTTTGCCAGAACTTTTGCGCCAATAGTTGCCGGTATCGGTCAGATGGACTATAGGAAGTTCATATCTTTCAATATTTTCGGAGGCATTCTATGGGTTGCTTCAATGACACTTCTAGGATACTTCTTTGGAAACATACCGTTCATCAAGAAGAATTTCGAGTATGTAATAATCGGAGTTATATTGCTGTCTGTGATGCCGGTCGTATTTGGTTATTTGAGCCATAGAAAAGAGCAGAAGCTCAAGTCAGAGGCGGAAGAGAATGTCTAAGTAGTTAATCTTCATTCATTGTTTGGCTAGTCACACTTTTCATGCTCAGATTCTCTTTCAGGAAGTAGTATGAACCCAGAAGAATTAACCCGAGCAATCCAAGTAAATGGCTGACAGTAGCAAAACCAAATGCTGATTCTTTGTCAACTCCATAAATATTTACTAGAGTTGCAACTGCAAACAGATGATAAACTCCGGCAGAATTTGCAGGTAGTGGAACAGTCATCGCAAATGTTATCATTGTCAGCACAAGATTTGCATCCAAAAAACTTAGATTTATGTCAAAGGCCAGGAGCGTCATATAAGTGGACATTACGTATGATACCCAAGTCAATACAGACAGAACTAGAATTGGAAAGTAATATTTAGGATATCTCATGAAAATGAACCCATTCAGAAGTTTTACAAATATTCCATGAATCTTCGAATGGACTTTTGCGGGAAGTATTTTTGAAGTGATTTTCTCTAATAATACTTCAGTCTTTTCCAGATTGAAAATCATAAGTAGGATAAATCCAACGAATAAGACTATAGCCAGTGAGACATAAAGCGAGATAGCTTCAAGATTATATTGCGAGAACGTTGAAGAAAGCTTGTCCCTAAAGAAGAAAAGGCAAATCCCGAATGAAGTAAGCATAGTAAGCACATCAAATACTCTTTCCGCCAGTATAGTGCCAAAAGCTGCAGCTCTTGAAATCTTCTCTTTGTTTGCCAGTAGAACCGGCCTATAGACTTCCCCCGAGCGCGGTAATATACTGTTCATCATATATCCTACCATCATTGATGAAAACAGATTGTACATTCCAATATTCTCCTTAAGCGGGTCAAGAAAGTATCTCCACCTCATTGCCCTAAAAATACCTCCGACAACTATTCCGAGAAATGCACCTGCAAGAGCATACAGGTAATTGGCATTTTTGAGTACTTCAAAGAGTTTTGCAAAATCATTTCCCCTAAATGCCAGATAAAGGAAGAATATCGTAAGCGAAAGGAGTAAGACTCCCTTTAACATTTTCTTCTTTGAAGGCTTCAACTTTTCGCTTAATGATTAGCTAAGCAACATGAAATGTGCTTAACTAATCTTAAAAATAAATTTGGCAATGTTCTTATCTTAGGTCGATAACTTCCACTCCGGACGGAGGCGAGAAAGTAAACTTTGAAGAACTTATTCCTGCATCTAATGAAATATCCTTCAGCGTGTAAGTATTTGTAGACTGATTTGTAGATATTGTGATCTTTCTTATTAGATCTTCATTCTTGTCAATCCATATCTTAGCAGACTTGACATTACCGCCACCCCTTGGAGTAAGCTTTATTATGTAACAATCAGTTCCTCCTATATTCTCTTCTCCGCTAAGATCAGAGTAGAAATTTTCGGGATAGCTGAAAAGGAATTTGTTTGGTGAGAATGTATTACCATCATCTTTATAATTGTCAACTACAACCTGCTTTTTAGAAGGTGAATAGACCCAGGATGTTGATCCATCGGTTATGATTATCTGATTTCCGGCCTCAATACGATAGAGATTTTCCTTCTTTATGTATATCACACCGGAAGAAGAAGTACCCTTGCCGCCGGAACCCTTTAATGTCTGTGTAAATGTTGCTTTGGCATCTGTGATGTTCTCGTACTTTGCCTGAACTTTTCTTATAATCTCTTGTGCATCCTGTGCCATTGATACATTTGACACAAGCACTGCCGCAATGAGAAGTGTTATTGTTTGTAATTTCATGTTTTTATTTATTCAAAATATTAAAATCAACTTTAGTTTTCAATCAATTTTGTGGTGATTCATGAATTGAGAAGGAATTTATAATCAACGGTTAAGTAGATAAATAAGCGGCTCTCAACCTCGAAGTTCTTCACTATGGCTGCCAATCTTTTCTTTTGTAAGACTCAAGCTCCAGGTTTATGTTTCCCACCATTACATTCATTTGTGCTGAAACAGGAATTCTTGCATAGTCCTTTGAAAACCAGCCTGCAAACTCCCCTGTTAACCCAAACACTCCTACGAAATTCGATGTCCCGCTGCATTTCAGACAAAAGACTTTCTTATCAAACTTCTCAACATCTATTTCCTCAGGTTTTGTGGAGAAGAAATAGTTTACACTGGTTTCAGATTCATTCATAAAAACCGGCACCAATCGGCTTTCAGGCTTAAATGAATTCAGTCTTGCCTGATAAAACAATGACAGCCCGTCCTGAAACTTAAGGTTCTTGTCAAACTTAATCTTTTCATCGATCTCTACTACCCCTTTGTACTTCTTAAGTACATAAACATACCCGGAATCGTACATGAAACTGTATCTGATCTCAACAATCCCATCTTCTTTTCTGTCTGTTGCTCTAAACTCCTTGGAATAAATTTCACCGTCTTTGTATATCATATCTGACTCGAACTTGCTGTTCAGATCCACAAATGGTATCCCTGAATATGATCTCATCTCACATGAAGCTCTGACTATCTGTTCATTTCCATTTTCACTTATCGTGTTAAGTTTCAAATTCACTTCTCCAAGCTGAATGAACCCATAATAGACAACATACTTAAGCTCTTCTCCGGCGTACAAAGTTTTGTCCTGTGCGGCTGAATCAATTGCTGACAGCAAGGAGAAAAACATGTAAATATATAATATGTGCTTATGTCTTAATATCATTGTCAGACTATCATCATTTTAAGAACGCAGGAGGAGTCCATTTATCTCTTTTGTAAGAAATCAGCTCAAGGACAACGTTTCCAAGTGTCGAGTTGAAATAAGCTTTGATAGGAATGCGATAATCATCATCTGAAAGTAAAATCAGGAATTCACCTTTAAATCCAAAAAAACCAGTGTAATCTGAAGTGCCCTCCATTTTAATCACTGAGATTTCATATGGAACTTTCTCAATCCTTATTACTGACTTGTTGAAGTTGTAGGAGTATCTTACGGATGATTCTTCTCCATTATTGAAGACAGGTATGATGTAATTCTTATTTGAGAATGAGTTTAGTCTTGCATCATATTGCCAGGTAAGCTCATCTCTGAATCTTGTATCTTCATCTTTAATGTCAATTGAGATGTCTCTTTCCGTAATTCCATCGGTTTCCTTTTTTAGTTTGATCTTATTTTTCTTGTAATCAAATCTGCAGTCTGTTCTTGAAATGGATTTTTCGCGGAAATTTGTTTCAAAGAATTGGTCGGTGTAGAGCTTATTATCATCCAGTTCCATTTCAGATTCCATAATATCATTGAGTTTCACGAATGGTACTTCCGGATAAGTCTTTATTTCTAACCGGGCGTTATAAACTATTTTCTTGCCATCTTTATGAGAAGCAGTAAGATTGTATTTCAGGAACCCAAGTTTTATGAATCCAAAAGATACTTCATACTTAAGTTCTTCTCCAACATCAAGAACTTTCTCCTGAGCATCTGAACATTGCACAAGTAGAAATACGAAAGTAAGGATCGCAGCGCTACATAGCTTTCCGCATGAATGCGACATTGGTTTTACTACTGTTTGAGCTTCGCAAGCTGAATTGCTTCTTCAAAAAGCGATGATGCCTTTTTGAATTGTTCATCACCGGCAAGAAATACTTCGTATGCTCCATTGTTTCCCCACAAGTCTCTCGCAATTTGAAACTTTATGGAAGTCTTAATGAAATCAAGATCGCGATCATATTGGGTTTGATCAAAAATTACTCCCTTTTCCTCCGCCATTTTCTTGATATAGTCAAGCACAGATTGAGGCACTTCAAATTCATCTCTCAATTGTCTTGCAGTTTTGTATTCTTGTTCAATCTGCTTTTTGTTATTGCTCATGAAATTCTCAGTCGCAATATAGAAAAGATTTAATCTTCTTAGCTGCACAGAGTAAGATGTAATCGTATCAGACTTCAGAACATAGTCGGGAGTGATGCCGCCGCCGCCAAAAACAGTTCTGCCACCGTTTGTTTTAAACTCCGGCTTTGCTGTATCCCTAGAGTCCTTTGAATGATCAATATTCTCTCCTTCAACACTCATTGGATTTTCTGCGGCATATTTTGAACCTTCATAAGGTTTCTGAATTAATCTTCCTGAAGGAGTATAATATTTCGCAGTTGTCACCCTGAATGCAGAACCATCAGGCAGGTCAAACTGCCTCTGAACAAGCCCCTTTCCAAATGTTGTTTCTCCAACAATCAGCCCTCTGTCCCAATCCTGAACTGCGCCAGATACTATCTCACTTGCTGAAGCGGAACCTCCGTTTACAAGAACCACAAGGGGAATGTCTGTATACGAACCACCCTGTGAGACAAATTCCTCATTGAATTCACTAATTCTGCTCTTAGTAAAAACAATTTTCTTTCCCGCAGGAATAAATTCACTTGCCATTTTGAATGCCTGATCCAGAAATCCGCCCGGATCTCCTCGAAGATCAAGAACTAATTTCTTCATACCTTTGCTCTTCAGCTCACTAAGTCCCTTCATAAATTCATCGTATGTTGTCGCGGAAAATCTGGATACTTTAATGTAGCCAATCTCATCGTCATACATAAAAGATGCATCAACGCTGTATATTGGAATCTTATCTCTTAATATTTCAAACTCAAGTAACTCATTTAGTCCCGGTCTGATAACTGATATGTTCACTTTTGTGCCTTTTGGTCCCTTTAGCTTCTTCGGTACATCATCTCTTGCAATCTTCACAGAACTTTGACCGTCAATTTTTACTATCTTATCGCCTGCAAGTATCCCAAGTTTCTCGGAGGGCCCGCCGCTGATTGGTGAAACAATGGTCAGAGTGTCATTGATTATATCGAACTCTACTCCTATTCCTTCGAAACTTCCCTGGAAATCCTCATTCACTCTCTTTAACTGTTCCGCACTGATATAGACCGAGTGCGGATCCAAACCATCGAGCATTCCTTTGATTGCATCCTCAGTCAGCTTCTGTGAATCAACATCCTCAACATAATATCTTGATGTAATTTCTAATGCATCTTTATATTTTCGCACCTGTGAATTCAGCTTGTCATCTGACACTGCATTTTGGATCTTCATTCCCGCAAATACCCCTATTGCAAGCAGAATAATTGATACCGGGAATAAAATAAACTTCTTTTTCATGAAATATTTATGATTATTCTTTATTTTAAAATACACTTAAAAGATTTTATAGTAAATACTAATATAGTAATTCTTGTTCCATCAGGCTCCATATCTGTCCAAAACGTTCTAAATCTTTGTAGTAAAGGGCTTAACAAAATTCGATGACAAAAGTTATTCCGCTTTCTTTATGAACGACCAAAAGAAAGCGTAAATGATTTTATTCTCTGCATATGGGTCGAGCCAATTGCTCTTTTAACAAAACGTTTTGGACGGATATGCGTCAGGCTACTTCCCGGAATGAGTATTCCTTTCTGACACAATGCCGGACTAAATCTTTCAATTCACAGGATCAAAGCGTCAGGGAATGAAACCGCTTCATATGGAACTTATTTTCCGACAATTCTATTCATTAATTTTGGCAATTTAAAATGGCTTTAGTCAAATGCACGAATGATTTTTCAAACGAATAGATTTTGTATTGACTTATCAGATTAAATTTGTGATTATTGAGTAAATAAAACTGCCCTTGAACCTATACCTACGGTTTAATTCACATTAAGAAAAAGCAAAATCAACTTCCAAAAAATAACATGAGAAAACTTAGATTCTTCGTTCCGCTAATTATGTTACTTGCTTTGATCACACTGACTGATTCGTTTGCTCAGGGCAGCGGAAATAAGTACGCCGGTGAATTTCTCTCTATTGGTGTAGGCGGAAGACCCAAGGGTATGGGCGGCGCATACGTTGCGCTTGTAAATGATGTTACTTCTGGATATTGGAATCCGGGTGCATTGTCTAAAATTAACTATCCTCAATTCTCACTGATGCATGATGCGCAATTCGGCAGTCTTGTAAACTATGATTATGGTTCTATCGGAATTCCTTTCGGGCCAACTGCTTCTCTCGGTCTGAGTGTTATAAGAATGGGAATTGATGATATCTCAGATACAAGAAATGCTTTGATAGATTTAAACGGAAACGGTGTTCTTGATCCGGGTGAAAGACTAGACCCTGATAAGATCACAACATTTAATTCTTCTGATTACGCATTCTATCTGACATATTCAAAAAGATCTTCAGATAAGTTCTCATACGGAGCTAATTTGAAAGTAATCTCAAGGAGCATCGGAGATGAAGGAGCCTGGGGATTGGGTTTTGACCTTGGTGCAACTTACAATCCGTTTGGTCGATTCTTTCTGGGGGCTAATCTGATGGATATAACAACAACTTACTTGTCATGGACCACCGGCAAGAGCGAAGTAATAACACCAACCGCTAAAATTGGATCTGCGTATCAGGTAGATTTCCTTGGTGGAACATTCACACCTGCACTTGATTTTGATGTCAGGTTTGAAGGCCGTGAGAGCAGCGCAAACGCTAATCTTGGACCTGTCAGTTTTGATATGCATGCCGGACTTGAATATTCATTCAGAGATCTTATTGCAATAAGAACCGGATACAATGATCTTGGAAACCTAACTCTCGGCGCAGGTGTAAAGCTTCCTAAGATAAATATTGATTATTCATATAATCAGTTTGACGGACTCGAAGATCTCGGGAACAGTCACATTATTTCTCTTACATTCACACTTGAAGAAGAAAAATTCCAAAGAAAATAATTTTGAGTAAATAACAATCACAAAGACCTTGCTGGACAAAATTCAGCAAGGTTTTTTTTTATGAGAAGACCTGCAATAGCAATACATGGAGGAGCCGGAACAATCCTCAGATCGCAAATGTCAGAAGAGATGGAATTGCTTTACAGAGATTCTCTTACTGATGCTGTCAATATTGGGTGGAAGGTACTTAGCCGGAAAGGCACTGCTCTTGATGCCGTCACTGAATCAGTCAAATCACTTGAAGACAATCCTCTTTTCAATGCAGGGAAAGGTTCTGTTTTCACAAGTAACGGCACTCATGAAATGGATGCAGCTATAATGAATGGAAGAGACCTGAGTGCCGGCTCCGTTGCTCTTGTTTCTAATATCAAGAATCCCATCCTCATCGCCAAAGCAGTTATGGAAAAGACACATCATGTATTACTCAGCGGAGATTCTGCGGAGATTTTAGCAAAAGAACTGGAACTTGAAATAAAAGATGATGAATATTTTTACACAAAAGCTAGATATCTTCAGTTGAAGAATGCTATTGAAATGAAAAAAACTATACTTGACCATTCCACTGAAACCGGACACGGTACGGTAGGTGCAGTGGCAGTAGATACTCATGGAGATCTTGCTGCGGCAACTTCAACAGGAGGAATGACAAACAAAATGCCGGGAAGAATCGGAGACAGTGCAATCATAGGTGCGGGAAATTATGCTAACAATAATACATGTGCAGTCTCCTGCACAGGTCAGGGTGAATATTTCATTAGAGGAGTGACTGCTTTTGATGTTTCAGCAATGATGGAATACAAAAAACTAAGCCTGGGAGAGTCCGCCAGAATTGCGATCTTTGAAAAGCTTGAATCGTTGGGAGGAAAGGGCGGACTAATTGCTGTAGATTCAATTGGCAATATTTACATGCCATTTAATTCTGAAGGAATGTACAGAGCCTGCATGAGCCCTGATCTTGCTTTTCCATTTGTGGCCGTTTATAAGGATGAATAAAATCCAACTTACATTCAATACTTCACTTTATCTCGTTTGTGAATTATGTGCAACTCCATAAGTGAATATTTACTACTCAGAAATTTGTGTTTAAAATGAGAAAAGCCGCTCTTAAACATTTGTGCGGCTTCTCAAACTTTCGGATCAAACATTTTTTATTTAAATCTCCGCCATTTCTTCCAAGTCAAAGAAATCACCATATTTGGTTGGGGCAAGTTCCTTTATAGCGATAGCTGCCTGCTCAAGATTAGGAGGAACACCATGCCATTTATAATTATCTTCCATAAATGAAACTCCTCTTCCCATGAAAGTATTGGCAATTATCATCTTCGGTTTACCCTTCAGACTCTTTGACTCGTTCACAGTATTGATGATCTCTTCCATATTATGTCCGTCTATTTCATAGACATGCCATCCAAATGCTTTGAGTTTGTCTGCAAGCGGTTCAAGCTTAAGAACCTGCTCGGTTCTGTTGTCTATTTGGCAATGATTTCTGTCGATGATAGTTGTGATATTATCAACATTGTGATGAGCAGCTGTCATCATTGCTTCCCACAGTTGACCTTCCTGTAATTCACCATCTCCAATTACACAGTACACATAATTATCCTTTCCGTTCATTCTTAAGCCAAGTGCAGTTCCAACAGCAACTGAGAGGCCTTGTCCCAGCGAGCCTGATGCAATCTCAATTCCGGGGACACCGTGTGTTTTTTGTGGCGCAGGATGTCCCTGCAATCTGCCGTTAATTCTTCTCAAAGTTTTCAATTCTTCTACCGGAAAGAATCCCCTCCTTGCCAGAGTAGCATACCATACCGGAGCAATGTGACCTATTGACAAGAAAAAATAATCCCTGTCGGGATAGTCCGGATTCTTGCTGTCAACGTTAAGTAAATTGAAATACATTGCTGTGAAGATATCAGCCATCCCCAGAGGTGCACCGGAATGTCCTGTCTGTGCAATCGCAAGCATGTGAATAATATCTCTTCTTATCTGTCTTGCCATTTCATCAAGATCGCTTATCTCAGTAAGCTGAGGGTTTCTGCTCATTTATCTTTGTTTTTTATTTTAATAAAATTGTAAACCGGAACTACGTGCTTCAGCAAAGCAACAAAGCAAACCGGTAATGCAATGAAGAACAATACATCTCCATGGTAGTAAATTGTATCTTCCGGTATTGTTGAAAACTTTGTGAGGTACTTTCCAAAAAACCAGCAAGCCGTTGGAACACTGATCAATGCAATTGCTGCTGCTGAGTGAACGTTGTCAATTACCTTTCTTGCTGCGAAATATACTACAAGCCAAATCAGCACTAAAGCCGGATTCACGGCAAGCATTATACCTGCAGCAGTTGAGAGTCCTCTTCCGCCTTTGAATCTTGTCCAAACCGGGAAGTTGTGCCCGAGTACAAGTGCAGTTGCCGGTAGAATCAATTGCGCAGGTTGGTATGATGTGCACCACAAGAATACAAGCGCAGGCACAAGGCCCTTCAGAAGATCCAATATCAGAACAATAATTCCGTCTGCTTTCGATTTTGTAACATCGTAAACATTCATCGCCCCTGAATTTCCGGAGCCCTCTTCAAGAATATTCTTTCCATACTTAACACTCATGTAAATGTAAGCAGTTGGTATGGAGCCAATCAAATAGAAAAGAACTGACAGAGAATAAAGCATATTACTTCATTTCAACAACACGTGCGACCATTATTCCGTCTTGCTTAGAATTTGCCTCTATATACTGCTGAATTTCAGACTTTGATATCTCAACTTCCTTATTCTTTAAAGAAGCATGCAAAAGATATGTGCCTGAGTCATCCTTATAAACCAAGCCCGTATGTGCTATATCAAGCCCGTCAAGTGTTGATGTAATTCCTACTATGTCACCGGTTTGAAGTTTTCCGTAAACACTTGAGATCAGATCTTCGGGTACAAAGTAAGTTTGCCTTTGGTTAATCATATTCTCGACTTCCTCAATTCCTGCAAGATTCTGATCTGATGACAATTGTTTATAAGAACCTCTATGACCTGACATAAAATTGATTGGTTTATCATAAGGCACCCCGCCAATTTCTGAAGATATGTTTCTGACTATTCCTTTAGCTTCATTGTCATAGATCCAGTCACTGAAATAATGCAAACGCGATGAGTAGCCTGCATTGATACCTGCCCTGTAACGGATCATTTCAAGTTCTTTCAGATAACTTTCAAAGTCCGTTCTATTCTGCTTGATTAGTCTTGACATAACAAGACAATTCTCAACAAAGGTTACGCAATCCAAACCCGTGATGTTAACAACAAGCTCTTCTCTTTCCGGATTCTCATCAAGTGTGCCTGCAACATATGGCGTTCCCATAAATGTCTTGCCAACTTCAACCATTAGCTCATTTAGCGGAAGGTTTGCCAGACTTGCATCAAACGACGCAAGCTTCTTTTTGCACTTCATTTTCTCATAGTCATCAAGAGCATAAGACATTTTTGGAGTAAACAGATAAAACGAAAATAGAAGGAGAAGCAGAGAATGCAGCATTATGTTTGGATTGTTGTTTTTAATTTGAAATAAATTAAACATTATTAACCATATTTTAAACGACAATATCGAACAAATGGAACTCAAAGACAAAGTTAAGATAAGAGATGCAAGACCTGAAGATGCAGATGAGATCATCAGGTTAATCATTGAGCTGGCAGACTTTGAGAAGCTAGCACCTCCTGATGAAGATGCAGGCAAAAGACTGATCAATGATGCATTCGGAGAGAGTCCATATTTTAGAGTTATGATTGCCGAATCAGTTGACACAGCAATCGGATATGCATTTTATTTCTACACTTACTCTTCTTTTCTGGCAAAGAGAACCCTCTATCTCGAAGATATTTATATCTCCAATGAATTCAGAGGTCATGGAATTGGGAAACAATTCATGACTAAGCTGAAAGAAACGGCTTTACAAAACAACTGCGGCAGGATGGAATGGGTTGTTCTTGACTGGAATACGAACGCAATCAACTTCTATGAGAAACTTGGCGCAATGGAACTGAAGGAATGGAAAACTTACCGGTTGGCATTGGATGATGTTTGAGCTGATTAAACCAAATCACAGGCAGGATTGTCTTTATAATGAAAGCAGATCATCGACTTATGCTTCATGAAATCAAATGAATATTGAACGGTAAAATTGCAGCATAGTCAAGTTGACATAAACAGTGATGACAGCGATATCATTGAGGCATTTATAAATGGTTCACAAAATGCTTTCAACGTTCTTCTGATGAAGTATCAGAAAAAAATCTATTGGATAATAAGGAAAATGGTGATAGATCATGATGATGCTGATGACATAACTCAGGAAGTTTTTATTAAGCTTCATGGTTCGTTGAAAGAGTTTCGCGGCGAATCAAAATTTTTTACATATCTATACCGAATTGCTATGAACTATTCACTGAATCATCTAAACAAAAAAAAGCGTGAAACACAGAGATCAACAGACATTGGTTCCATAGATCTTCCTTCGCATGACAAGAATACTGATGAAATAATGGATGATTCAGCTAAGACTGAATTGCTGGAACAGGCAATAGGAAACCTTCCGGAGCAGCAAAGAGCAGTTTTTAATATGAGATACTATGATGACCTCAGCTACGAAGAGATTTCAAAGATCACAAACAAATCAGTTGGCGGCATGAAGGCAAATTATTTTCACGCCGTCAAAAACATTCAGAAATTTCTAAACTCCTGTAAGAATAAGGAGCTCTTGGAAGGTAACTGACAAAAATCATGAATACTAAATATACAGATGAAGATCTTCTCATGGCATTGCCTGATTTTGCAAGAGGCGTGAAGCTTGACCGAGAGCTTGAGTCAATGCTGAAGAAGAAACTTGATACCGATGAATCTTTCCGTAACGAATATCAGGACATTCTAAAGACATTCAGCTTTCTCTCAAAAGCGAAATTCTCTGAGCCGCCTGATCATTATTTTTCCAATCTGTCGGTAAGGATCAATGAAAAGATTGATTCAGCTTCAAAGGATTCCTGGTGGGAAAGGCTCGGATTGTTTTGGAAGATTCTCATACCTGTCCTACCGGTGTTAATTGCACTGATGATCTTTCTCCTCAATAAGGATGATAACCCAGAGAAAGTGTTAACGCTCGATACTACAACAAAAACTGAAAGTCCAAACCAAACCGCAAATATTCCGGCAGAGATTCCGGCTCTTTCTGATTCCAATGAAAAGGAATCGAATACTGACGTAGCATATTCGGAAGGATTCTCAAATCAAACCAGAAGATCTTTCTTCGAACTGTCAGACACAGATTTATTCGAATCAACAAATGGCATCGACGCTCTTGTAAATAATGCCTTGCAGGAAAACAGTCTGGCTGACAATATAGAAAACAATGGCAGCGAAACAGCTGATGAAACTGATGTGCTTCTGGGTACAGAGGAAGTTGAAGAATCTGCAGTAGATGAATTCTTCGAGCTATCACCGGAGGACCAGTCGGAAATTCTTGAAATTTTAAAAAACTCATAAAGAAATGAAAACATTTATTATATCACTTGGTACAATATTTCTTCTTCTGCTGATGGCAAATCCATCTTTCTCTCAGCGTGATTCGATGAGAGCAGAGATGAAAGAGCAATTGTCAAAACTAATGAAAGAAAGACTTGTCGAAAAAGTCGGACTCAGTGAAATCACTGCAGACCGCTTCATGAAGGCATTAGATGAAAACGGAACACAGGTTCGTGCTTTGATGAAGGAAAGAAGAGACCTAATGGATGAGATTGATTTTGATCCGGGAGCACAGGATGTTGAAAAGAAGATGGACAGAACAATAGAAATAGACATAAAGATCGCAGAATTGCGAAAGTCATTCAAGAGCGAGCTCCGTGAATTCATGTCTGCGCAGGAAATTGCAAAGACTATGAAATTCAGGAAGAAATTTGAAAAGGAGTTGAAGAAGGAAATCAGAAAGAAAAGAGGCGGTCCTGATAGCAGAGGACCCGGAGGACCAAATAATGATGGACCGGGCGGTCCGCCTTTTGACGGCCATGAAGGTGAAGATGGACCACCGCCGCCGCCATTCGAGCGATGAAATTAGTGTGAATTGATCATGTTCCCCCACATGAAATCCCGGTCAATCAATGATTGCCGGGATTGTTCGTTTTAAAGTGGGGGTTCAGGCAAATTCTCCGGAGCCCCCTTTTTGCGTGAGAATTCAAAACACAATGATGCCCAATACTATTTAGTTATAAAACACATCCGTCCAAAACGTTTTGTTAAAAGAGCAATTGGTTCGACCCATATCCAGAGAATAAAATCATTTACGCTTTCTTTTGAACCCTTCGACAAGCTCAGGGTAAACTCAAAGAAAGCTTAGCAAAGAAACTCTTCGGCAGGCTCAGGGCAGCGAGTCGCCCGCCCGCCTGCGTAAAGTGCTGAAGTTCAGTATT
>CALEVL010000217.1 GCA_937924675.1 uncultured Ignavibacteria bacterium
CGAATTTTGTTAAACCCTTTACTCCAAAGATTTAAAACGTTTTGGACAGATGTGTTTTTGAATAATTGAAATTGTAACTTAGACAAATGTGAATAGAGGGGAAATTATTTTAAGGTCTGATCAGAGATACAAAATTGAATGAATTATTGTCAACTACCGAAAGATCAAATGCATCTACAATGTAGTCGCCATTGAGGTCCTCTCCTGAAATTCCTGTGCCGAAATTGAAAGCTTCATTTTCAATCATGCCGAAATCTTCCGCATCAATAGTGCCATCTTGATTTACATCACCGGAGTAAATGCAATACTTGTCTGAAACGAAAATTAGATTGTTTCCATAAGCGCGTGTAACTGAATCGGTAAAGTTGTATGATGCAGTTCCGAAATTAAATCTTACAGGCTGCGAGCTCCAGGTCTCCAGTGAATTTTTGTGCTTAACTATAATGTAATAGTCGGTTGAATTCAAAGCATTGCTGAATGAGAATACAGTAGTGCCGGTGTTGCTGTGAACTGATTTAATTGAATCAACAATATCGTAAGGCGGCACAGCTTTTCTCAGAGTTACGTTCACAATTATACCGGAGGTCGGACCGGGCGGAGAATTAATGTAGCCTTCGATCTGAAGTGTGAGGTTGAGCAGCTTCGGCTGTCGGTAAATATTGTAAACATCTTTTTGAACACCGGTTCTGGTATAGAATTTGAACTCGAGATTATTGCTGTATGCATTACCTATCATGAATCCATAATCTTCATTGTATCTGAAAGTGCTTCCTGATATTGGAGTACCAAATGGATAGATGCTCTTGCCGCCAAGGCCGTTTACAAAATAGGGAAGACCGTCAATGCTAAGTCTTTCGTAATTGTGTTCGCGTCCTGAGATCACTGCGCTCGCTCCCCATCGTTTGAATGGCCATCTCATAATTTCCGAAGAGCCGTATGTTGAACCGGAGCTGTAAGGCGGATGATGGAAATAAACTATGTTCCAATCTTCTTGTGACTGCTCAAGTTTGGTTTTCAGCCACTGCGCCTGAACTGACGAGCTGTCGATTCCGTCAGGCTCGTTGGGATCGCTGTTGATTGCAAAATAGTGAACACCGCTTTTTACAAAGTCGTAGTATCTTTCATTTCCGGGTAATGCGAAGTAGTCAAAGTATGGAGTTGCGCCTGGAGCAATCCAGTCAACTTCTCCTAATGTCGGAAAAAATCTGTTAACAGTATCACCTGAACCGTAAGTGCCGGTATATGGATATATGAATCCGCTGTAATACTGTCCTATATTCTGATCTATTGTAGATGATTCTCCGAATTCGTAATTATTATTACCGGCAGTTATAACAAGGTCAGGGTTCCAGCTCTTCACATATCCTGAAACACCAAGTGCACTACTTCCGGCTTTTCCGTAATCACCAATAACTGCAAACCTGCTGTTTGGCAATGGGGTGCTGTTTAAAGTGTATTTATATACTCTGTCACCAACAGCATAGCCGGTCGTGTAGTTGTTCAAAAATCTGAACCTGTTTACAAAATATCCCCAGGGTGCCTGAAACCAGTTGTTACCACCGTTAGTGGTTTTGTAAGTCGGACCCGTCCAGCCGCCAATCCATCCTGTATTTTCATTTATGAATCCGATGCCTTCTTCATCGTATTCCATAAATACTTTCTCTTCCCACGAGTATCCTCCGTCCGAAGTCTTAATAACATAAGCGAGTCCGGAATGTCTTTCAATACTGATGTAACCGGTAGTCCTGGAAATGAAAGAAATCTTCCAGCACCATTCGCCGACTCGATTGGACCTGTATACTCTTTGCCAGGTTGCTCCGCCGTCGGCAGTGATCAATACAACCGCGTTACCGTTTTGATAACTGCCGGTTCCGTAACCTCCGACTGCAATGCCTGAATCCGGAGACCAAAAATGACAATCAACAAGTGACTTTGCAAGTGATGTGTCCATTTGCATAGATGTCCAGCTTGCACCCTTGTTTGTTGTCTTAATTACGTGTGCAGGTGCAGAGTATCTGCCGACAGCATACCCCACATCTGAATTGACGATTGAGATTCCGCAGATTCCATAAGGCCTTGGTTCAGGTATTCCTGCCTGAATCCAGTTTGTTCCGCCGTTTGTAGTTCTGAAAAGCGGCTGGTTGAATCTAAGCGTTCCGAGTATTCCGTTCTGTGAGTCAAAGAAACCAAGGCATCTGTAATTTGCAAACGGAAATTCCGTGGAAGTGTTGTTCAGCGACCATGAGTTGCCGCCGTTGGTTGTCTTGTATATCTTGCCTGTGTATTGAGCGATGTAACCTGTATTTGTGTTTGGGAAGAATACATCTTCGAACCTCTGAGATGTTGCATCAGGAATGGGGGAGTTTGGCAGCGCCTGCCAATCATATTCTTGCGCGTATGAACTCTGAATGCATACAACAATCAGAGTGTAAAGAATCAGATTTTTTAACAGGACCAAAATTGCATTAAGTTTATTTCACAAGCAACATTTTCTTTGACTTTGAAACGGACCATCCGGTTGACAAATTAGTTGCAGTCATTCGGTATAGATAAAGTCCGCTTGGTATCTCTGAAGAAACAAATGAAACATCATGATGTCCTGGTGATTGCCTTTCATTAACAAGTGTTGCTACTCTTTCACCCGCTGAATTATAAACTTCAAAAGAAACAAACGAACTGGTTGGCAGATCGTATCCTATTGAAGTTGAAGGGTTGAAAGGATTCGGATAATTCTGCTGAAGAACAAATCCCGATGCAAATTCGGTGTTAAGAGAACTGATGCCAACAGTCTGTGAATATTTCAGTGTTATGTAATCAATTGAAGTTGCTCCCTCATAACTGAATCCGGACACATACACATTGTTAGAAGCATCTATAGCAAGTGAATTTGCTATGTCTCCGCCATTTGCCGGTCCGTTGAATCTCTCCGTCCATTGAAGATCGCCGCTTGTGTTATATTTTAATGTTACGTAGTCTTCGGATGTTGAAGGGTCGAGACTGTAACCCGTGACATAGACATTTCCTGATTTGTCTGATTTCAATGCCGTTGCTATATCGTATGAGTCACCTGTTCCATTGTAACTCCTTTCCCACAGCAATGTACCATCGGATCCGTATTTGATTGTTGTGTAATCTTCCTGTGAATCACCACCAAAACTGTAGCCTGAAACAAATACATCCCCGAGATTGTCAGCAACTATTCCGGCAGTAATGTCATAACTGTTTGCTGCACTATTATAAGTCCTGATCCATTGTTCAGCACCGTTGGAGTTCAGCTTGATTGCGACAAAGTCTTCTTCATTGGATGTGCTGTAAGTAAAACCGCTGATGAGAATGTTTGAGTTTTGATCAATTGCCAATCCTGTTGCTATGTCGTAACTGTTACCGATGCCATTGTATCTTGTAACCCAAAGTTCAATTCCGGATGGGTCATATTTAACTACAGCAATATCTTCGAGTGTATTGTTGCCAACACTGTAGCCGGAGACATACACATTTCCGGAATTATCAAGCACAAGAGAGGTCGCTATATCAATGTCGGATTCGGTTGGCTTGTCATATTTTGCAATCCACTGCCTGCTCCCGGATGAGTTGTATTTAATAGTTGTATAGTCTTCGCTGGTAATTGCACCTACACTATATCCTGTGATAATCACATTTCCCGAATTATCTATAGCAATTGCAGTCCCGCCGTCAATATCATTACCTTCTCCGTTATATCTGTCATTCCAGATCTCATCTCCGGAAGGTGAATACTTAATAGTAATAATGTCTGAGAATGTTCCGCTGCCTTCGCTTTGTCCCGTAACATAAACATTACCGGAATTATCGAATGCTATTGCAGTTGGGACATCGTTGCCATTAGCAATTGAGTAATTGTATCTTGCAACCCACTGCTGCTGACCTTCTGAGTTATATTTTATTGTTGCGATGTCTTTGCCGGTTCCGGAACCCTTGCTGAATCCGGTAACATACACATTTCCTGAATTGTCAACTGCTATTGCAGCTACCTGATCAGTATCACTTGAAACTCCGTTGTAAACCGAAGTCCATTGGGCTGTTACCTGCGCATTTGAAACATCTGCGGAGAGAAACATAAGAATTGTCAGAACAAATATTAATTTTACCATGGGGAAAGAGTCAGTCCTTATGATCAGTAAGGAATAAGAATTTAAAGTTGAAATTGAAAGTTAATCGGGGTAAATTGAAACACAATATATGCATCCCGTGTGTCAAAAAAAACAAAATTTTTGTGCAGACATCTGTTTGTGCTGAGATCTTAACTTCGGACGATATGATCAATCTTCGATTTGAGCAGAATAGTTATCTGCAAATAACCATATAATAGTTTGGAAAATTACTTCATAAGAATTGTTGAAAAGCTATTCATCATATATTTTCTCGGTTACTTTCTTTTCGATCTCCTTCTGTTTCTGATTTTCCTGTTCACTTTCAAAAAAGATTCCAAAGCTACTCCGGGATTACATCTGCCTAAAGTCAGTATAATCGTACCTGCGTATAATGAAGAAGTGTCAATTGTAAATTGTATTGGGATGCTAAACAGCCTTAACTATCCTGAGTTTGAGATAATCATAGTCAATGACGGCTCTAAGGATGATACTGCAGGTGTATTGATGAAAGAGTTTGAGTTCACTCCTTTAAATTTCAGCTGCCCGAATAATCTTACCACAATGGAAATACTTTCTTCATTCTCTTCCGGAAATGGGAAGGTGATTCTGATCAACAAGAAAAACGGAGGGAAAGCAGATTCCATAAATGCAGGGATCAATAATTCTTCCGGAGAATTAATATGCACAATTGATGCGGATTCAATTCTTGACAAAGATTCTCTCAGAAGGGTAGTCGTTGAGCTTGTGGCTGATGAAAGAGTGTTCGTTGCAGGAGGACAGATTGCAGTTGCCAATGACACTGTGATTGAGAACGGTAGAGTCATAAATGCAAAGATGCCAACTAATGTGTTTGTTCTTTGGCAGATAACCGAATACATAAAATCATTTCTGGTTTCAAGGACAGGTTTGAGCAAGCTTGATTCTATCCTTATTATGTCAGGAGCATTCTCAGTATTTAGAAGAAAAGATCTGCTTGATGCAGGAGGATTTCTTACAGGGATAAACGACAGTGAGTATGTTCGGAAGTTGTTCGGAAAAGCAAAGTCAACCGTTTGCGAAGATATGGAAATAGTTGTCAGGCTTTGGAGATTTTATCACGAAAATAACAGGAAAGCGAAAGCCGTTTATCTTTCTCGGCCGCTATGCTGGACAGAGGTTCCGGACAATCTAAGCAACATCTATAAGCAAAGATCAAGGTGGCATCTTGGACTTGCTGAATCTGTTTCGCTCCACAGATCAATGATTTTTGATCCGCGGTATAAGGCAACCGGGCTTTTTGCTCTGCCATTCTATCTCTTCTTTGAATTGCTTTCGCCCATAATTAAAGTTTCAGCGATTTGTTTCATAATTTATGTGTCATTTCTCGGTCTTATCAATCTGAAATGGATGTTTCTCATGGGAGTTATGATCACTGCTACAGCGGCACTCATCACAAGCATCGTTACAGTCTTTGTTGAGAATTGGAGTGAGAAACAAGGATCTGAGAATCGAAATGCCTTAAGATATAAGTCATTTATGGATTGGCTGCGACTCATATTCTTCAGCATAATAGGTGATTTCAGCTATGCATTCTTCCGGATTGCAGCACAGATAAGGGGGCTAATGGATTTTGTCATGCGAAAGAGCGAATGGAATAAGTTTGAGCGGAAAGGTGTGAAGAACATCAGCGAAAAGCTTTCGAATCCAAAGGTGAGGGTATGAGAATTCTTCTAAAAAAAGTTAATCCATTTTGATCCACTCATTGTCTTACTATTGACTGCAACATTCACTTTCAAATATTTTTCAGTGTTCAAAAAGTCAGTAAACATCAAATGTTGAATGAGAAATGTGAAAGCATTAAATGTCAAGCTTACAAATCAATTGTCTTATATAGAATGCTGAACCTAAGGGCACTAATATTTTCCTTCGCAATTGTTTTCTTACTGACTGAAACAACAAAGGCTCAGAGCTCTGTTAAATTTAATCTCGGCTTGCTTCCTGAACTTGGGAACAAGTCAGAAAGTTTTTTCGGCAACAGTAATCTGTCTTATAAAATCGGATTTCTCCGAGAAACTGAAGAGCTTTACAGCAACAGTAATATTTATCAGACAATCGGTTGGGGAAAGAATTTCACTGACATATTCCGCTTTGATTTCTATAGCCAGATAGAATACTCTGAACGAGTGGAAGTGGATGTGCCGGACCGGGAGAGATGGTTTGATAATTTTAAAGTGGTTGCCCGACTTGATCCTAATGATTACAATCATCTTGATGCTTTCGGTTCTGCAAGTATAAGTGACACGACCATTACTTCTTACGGAGGATTGTACAGGGCGACAGTAGAGCTTGGAGATGTCTTGATAAAAAATACAATTACCGGAGGTTATGACTATTTTTACTATTGGAATATGGTCGGACAGGATTATGTTAGTGAGAGTGTTGATCTCAGCTATTCCGGTTTCAATCTTGCACTTTCTTATTTCTACGGAAATGTAAGAGAGAACTACATCGACGGCTACGATATCAAAGGAAGAAATCCAAATAACATGGTCAACTTCGGATTGAGCTATGATGTATTGAACAGTCCGAAAGTGAATGTCGGTGTATATTATCAGATGAGGAACTACGATTTTTATTCGCCTTTGTATTATTCGCCGCAAGACAGAAAGATCTCAGGAATTGGCTCGTATTTTTTTGACACGTTTGGGAAATTCTATACCTACTTTGGAGCAGGAGCAAAATTAGACAACAACGATACTTTTGTATGGAGCCTTGATGCTGAAGGTGGATATGAATACGATGGATTTTCAGCTTCGGCAGGGATAGGGAAATACGATGATCCGTATTATGAAAATCTGAATGTCTTTTTGAATTTCACAAAAAAGTTTTGAACACAAATGTCTGAAACTAATAAAGAGATTGCAGCAAGTTTGAACACCGCACAGAGTCCTTCTGCTTTCTTGTCTAAATTGAAGTATCTCGTGATAGCATTATTTCTTTTTGTGCTTGGCTATACTGTTTTTGAAATGATGAAGTTTGAAGATTCTATTCGTGAAACGAGGATCGTAAAAGTAGGGAGCATAAAAGAGCAAAAGCTTGTACCTGACATAACACAGGCAGAACTTTATAAACGCGCAGAGGAATCAGCAGTCAGGTTTAAGACGGGAGATAAGTACTTTTCAATTGAAGAGGTGAAGATCAGGAATGGAGAAAGCGTGTTTGAATGGCATCCTCACTTTCTGAAAGGTGTGAACATGGGTGTAGCAATTCCCGGAAATTATCCCTCTGAGTTTTCGGCAACTTATGAGATGTATCTGAGCTGGTTCAGGCAGATTGCTGCAATGAATGCCAATACAGTAAGAATTTATACAATACTTCCTCCGGAATTTTATGAGGCATTCGGACAATATAATATCGACAATAACAGCAAACCGCTGTATCTGCTTCAGGGCGTTTGGGCTGATGATGCAGACACCGGCGGTTACTTCAGTAAAGAATACAGTGAGAGATTCAAGCGTGAGATTAAAGATGTGATAGATGTCATTCATGGCAATACTTTAATAAAGGAAAGGCCCGGACATGCATCCGGTGTTTATGCACGAAACGTCTCTCAATATGTGATTGGCATCTTGCTTGGAAGAGAATGGGAACCAAATACAGTGATTGCTACCAATAAGAATAATAAAGGCATCACAAGATTTGCCGGTGATTTTATTTCACTCCCGGATGGAACACCTATGGAGGCATGGCTGGCGGAAATGATGGATTTTTGTGTCCGAGTTGAGACTCAGCTTTACAAAGCTCAAAGACCTGTTTCATTCGTAAACTGGCTTCCGCTGGATCCGATGTTTCACAATTCGGAATTTATTGAAAGCAAGAAAGTGAGAGAATATGATAATGACATCGAAAGCATCGACTTCAGAAAATTCTACAGAACTCCTTTGTTCAAAGCAGGAATATATTCTGCGTATCATGCATATCCTTATTACCCTGATTATGTTTATATGGATGATAAGTATAAGAATGGAATTAATCACAAAGGAGAGAAAGACAATTATTACGAATATCTCGAGGACCTAAAGGATAAGTGTCCGGGAATGCCGCTTGTGATTGCCGAATACGGATTGCCTTCAAGCAGGGGCAACAGTCATTCTACGCCTTTTGGATTTGATCAGGGTGGACACAGCGAACGCGATCAAGCTGAAATGAACAAGACGCTTACGGAAGACATCTTCAATACCGGTTGCGGAGGCGCGATCTATTTTGAATGGATCGATGAGTGGTTCAAGTTCAATTGGCTTGTGATGGATTTTGAAGTACCTGCCGATAGAAGAAAGCTATGGCATAACATGGAAAATCCGGAACAGAATTTTGGAGTAATTGCAGTTGAACAAAGAACTAAAACAATTGATGGAAATTCAGATGATTGGACTGAAGGTGAAGTGATCAGTTCATCAAGCAGTAAAGTGAAAGTATCAGCTTCATCTGATGCTGAATACTATTACATGAAACTTGATGCGTCAAAACTTGAACCGGGCAAAGAGGAGCTCCTGATAGCAATTGATACTTATGACAAGAAGAAAGGAAGTCATAAACTTCCATATATTAAAAAAGATCTTGAACATGGTTATGAGTTTCTAATTTCAATCAGTTCTAAAGACAGCGCGCAAATACTTGTTGATGAACATTATTCGGTTTACTCTGATATATATGCAGACTTTGTTCCCGTATATGCATCTAAAGAAAACAATGAGGGAAAATTTGTGAGACAGATTCTTTTATCGAACAGAGAAAGGGAGTCATTGACCGGGGATAAAATTGACAGAAAAGTTTATGACCGCAGTACATTGATTCACGGCAACAGTGCATTGCCTGAATTCTCTAACTCTAATCTCTTTATAGATGAGCAAAGCGGTACAATTGAAATAAGATTGCCATGGCATCTTCTGAATGTTACTGATCCTTCATCCAGGCAAGTGTTAAATGATATGGAAGGAACACGGGACATTGAAAGCTCTGAAACAAAAGAGTTTAACATTTTGACTTATTTTGTGAAGGATAATGGAAGTACTGTGGTCATGAATTCAGGCGGCGATAACGATCAGTTTTCATGGAAAGGTTGGGATAAGCCTGAATACAAAATGAGAGAAAAGGAAAGTTACAGGATGTTCAGAGACTTGTTTGCCGGAATGAAGGTAAAAGAAGATACCACAGAAACGACAGTGGCAAATTCTTATAAGATGGCAGATTGGTACAAAAACAAAGACGGAGCAATCACAATCTCTTTTGACGACGGCACAATAACTCAGTTTGCACTTGGTGTTCCGGTGCTTGACAAATACAAGATGAAAGCAACATTTGCTTTGATCTCGGAATGGACAAAGGAAAACATGAGCTCATCTGCAGAGAAGGGAAGTTTTACGGTTGAGAAGATCGGATGGAATCAGGCAAGAAATCTTGCTGCAGACGGGCATGAGATTGCTTCACACGGTTTTATGCATATAAAGATGGATACTATGTCAACAGGAATGGCAACCAGTCACATTGTTGATTCAAAGAAAGCAATCGAGCAGAATCTGGGCTCAAAGGTTTATACTTTTGTTTTTCCTTATTCTGCAACTAGAGATGAATTATTCAGTGCTGTATCTGATGCAGGATATCTTTTTGCAAGGACAGGAGAAGAGACAATTAATGAAAAAGGTAATCTCAATCTTCACAAGCTATCTACGATTGCAATTTATAATGAATACACACCTTCAACTTATGAGCTGTATTCAAAGTTCATGGCATCGTATGGCAAATGGTTGATATTAAATTACCACAATGTATTTCCTGAGGATTCAAAAGAAATGAACGTCTTAAGGAATCATAATATTTACAGCACTTATTCGGTTACACCGGCAATGTTTGACAACCAAATAAGACTAGTAAGAAATGCTGACAGATGGGTAGCTCCTATAAGTACAGTCGGCAGATACGTTATGCAGCATGATGCGGCAAAGCTCGAAATATCAGAACATGACAACAAAGTTTTTCTCAAGGTAGTCTGCAATATAGAAGAGCCGGATTTTGTGGTGCCAATGACAATACTTTTTACTACATCCTGGAAATTCGCAAAAGTCGATGGCAGTATTAACGACGGAGTTTTCAATCCGATGAATGGAAGAATCCTGATAAATGTAATTCCCAATAAAGAAGTCGTAATCGAAGAGCTAAAGGAACTAAGATGAAAAAAGCACTTATGATTGTGTTAGCTGTTGCAGGGCTGATTGCTATTGCTTATGCAGCAATGCCGTTGCTGAGCAAGAAAACGGAAAAGGTGAAGGTCTCACTGAAAACGGAGAAGCAGAACATGTTGCCGAGAGTTCTCTTCCTTACAACCGGAACAACTGAAGGCAATGGCGAGATAGCTGAAGGTGTTTCAATAGCGATACAGGAGCTTACAAAGAAGGGCGCATTCGTTTGGCTTGGATCACGTGACTTTCTGCTTAAGCCTGAGAAGCTATCAGACTACAATGTGATTATAGCTCCTACATCATTTAATTATCACGATGGTGACAGAAAGTATTCGCTGACTTACATGAGCGAATCTGAAATGAAAAATCTCTCCAACTGGGTGAAAGAAGGAGGAATACTCATATCAGAAGAGAATATTGGAAGAAACACTCCAGGAGAAATTGACCGGCTTAGTGAAGGCGGTGAACTGAATTCAAAGAACTGGCCTCTTTCAGAAGTGTTTGGAATCAAAATGCGTGAGGTAGATCTGCTTGGTTTTATAATGGAAGACAAGCAATCTGGTATATGGAATGGCATAATAAAAGACACAGTAGCAGAAGATGAATGGGCAATCGTACCAACGGAGGTAACATCCGACAAGCTCAAAGTGATTGCAGAATGGAAGAGGGGTGCTGAGATTTTTCCTGCAGTAATTGAAAATGATTTCGGTGAAGGGAAAGCATTTCTCCTAACGTCAACTTACATGCTTCATCCGTCAAACGACGGGGGAGTATCAAGTATCGAGCAGATCGAGAAATTTTATGATTATGCTTTGAGTTCGCTTCCGGGACAGGCAGATCCGATTGTTCAGCTAAATCCCTGGCCTGATGGACATTCAAGTGCCGGCTGCATTACTTTTAATGCATCAGGTAATTCCGAAAAATACAAGATGATACTTGACTTTCTGAATACGGAAAAAGTCAGCGCCGCTTTTGTGATTGATTCTGTCTCCGGTCCGGAGATAATTACTCTGCTGAATGAAAGTAAAAACGCTGAACTGATTTCCGGGCTTGGGAGCAGGAAGGATTTTACAGCAGCATCCTTTTCTGACAATTCCCGTGCGTTCATTGAGTTGGAACAATCAACCGGCCTTGATTTTAAAGGAGTGCGGTTTCCATTCAGGAGCGCAAATTTCTGGGGACTCGTATATGCCAGTGACAATGGTTACATTTTTGATACCAGTATTGGCGTTGATCATCTGTCAGCGTATGCCGGCAGCGTGTTTCCTTACAATATTGTGTTTGCGCGTGATTCATTTTATAAATCTACCGATATACTCGAGCTGTGCCAGGTCATTGCAAATGACTATGATTATTTTCAGATACCTGACAGCGTTAGCGATTACACTGAAGACATGCAAAGGGAAGATGCAGCTCTTTATTCAAAATTTCTGACAGACTTTTATGATCATGTTGCAAAGAGAAATAATGCAATGGTAGTGTTCACGGGAAATCCTGATTATATTGCTTTCAGTGAACTAACTATGAAACCGCTGAAGGATCTGATTGATAAATTACGATTGAATAATTCATGGGTTACAACTTCTGAAGCAATTGTAAATTTCAGAAACAAGCTTAAGTCGTTGAAGATTACATATAAGAAAGAGGGAAGGGAAGTAAGGCTTATGTTTCAATGTCCGGAAGCAGATATTATAGACGGCCTTTCATTCTTGCTTGGAAGTAAACCGCAGGAGATATCTTATAATGGTAGAAATGAAGTAAAGGAGTTTGAAGGAAAATTTTACCTTGTATCAGAAATTAAGAATGGGGAAGAGTTAATAATCAGATTCTGATCCAAGTAATGTTGCCCTTTAGTGCTGAAAATTATGAGATAACAATTTTCTGTTAAGTAAAAAAAGTTGCTTGACCTGTCGAATTAGATATACTACTTTTGCACAGGTCAATCCCAAATATTCATGTAATGAAAAATTTGAACGGGTTTTACTCAGGGTCGAACGAATGTAAAAGAGCGAATTTCATATCTCAATTCATTGTAAGAATGAATGCTGTTCTATTAAATAATCCAATTTTTGAATTTCCAACAAATCATAAACCCTAAACAAAATGAAAGGAAGAAAAATGCAAAGAATTACAAAATGGATCCTTCTGCTGGTTTTTGCAATTTCGTCACTGCCGATGAGTCAGATCATGGCTCAGTTTCAGACAGGTGATGTATTCGTAGCAGTTGCAAGCGGAAGCGTCCAATGGAGAAGGCCAAACGGAACGCTCGTCGCAACTCTTAACGGTGGTGCGGGCGGATTCACAACAGGTATGGCATTTGATTCAGCACAAAGCCTGTATGTTACAAATTTCTCAAACAGCGTCGTTCACAGATTCGACAAGAATGGTGCGCAAATTTCAAATTTCGGCAGTGGTTATTCAACTCCTGAATGTATTGTATTCGACGGAAGCTGGAGTGCCTATGTAGGTAACGTAGGTGGCGGTTTCAGAAAGTTTGATGCAACAGGAGCATTCCTTGGTGCAGTTGCCGGCAGTACCCGAATTGACTTTGCAGATCTTCAGGCAGACCAATCAACAATGCTTTATACGCAAGAAGGCAACAGAATCGGAAGATGGGATGTTGTGAACAACGTTGCACTGACTGATTTTGCAACAGGTCTCGGCGGAAATGCCTACGCATTAAGAATCAGAACCGGCGGTGATGTGCTGCTTGCAAATGGCGCAAATATTCTTCGCCTCAGTTCAGCAGGTGCAGTGCTTCAAACCTATGACGTAGCCGGACAGAATTCATGGTTCGCACTTAACCTTGATCCGGACGGAACATCATTCTGGAGTGCAGACTTTTCCACTTCAAATGTTTACAGAATTGACATCGCAACCGGAAACGTGATCTCAACATTTAATACCGGCACAGGAAGCAGCACAGTATTCGGTCTTGCAGTTGCAGGTGAAATCACAGTTGCTACTCAATTGTTCATCACAGTAGCTCCATTGTTTGATATTAATCCTATCAACACACAGCATTGCGTAACAGCAACAGTTGTTGATCAGAACAATGTACCTCAGAACAACGTTACTATTGACTGGAATCTGGTTGGAGTAAACGGACCAAACAGCACAACAACACAAACAGGTCAAAACGGTGAGACACAATTCTGCTACATTGGCGCAAATGCGGGATATGACACGATCATCGCTGTAATCAGATCAACCGGTGCTTCAGCAAGAGCAGTCAAGTTGTGGGAGAGTTCACTTCCTGTTGAGCTTACATCATTCACTTCAACAGTAAGCGGAACGGATGTAGTACTCAACTGGGCAACTTCAAAAGAAATTAACAACGCAGGTTTTGATATCGAAAGAAGTTCAATTGCAGGTGAGTGGACAAAAGTTGGAAATGTAACCGGAAACGGTACAACCAACGAAACAAGAAACTACTCATTCACAGACAAGAACCTTGCTTCAGGAAAATACAACTACAGACTTAAACAGATCGACTTCAACGGCAACTACGAATATTTCAACCTCAGCAATGAGATCGAAATCGGAGTACCGCAGAAGTTTGACCTTGCTCAGAACTATCCGAATCCGTTCAACCCAAGCACAAAGATCAACTTTGCGCTTCCGAAAGACGGAAATGTTGTCATTTCAGTATTTGACAACAGCGGTAGGTTGGTAAGCACAATTACAGAAGGATTCAAGACTGCAGGATACTATTCAGTTGACTTCAGCGCTGCAAATCTTTCAAGCGGTGTTTACTTCTACAAGCTTGAGTTCAACGGTTCAGGTTCAGAATTCACAAAGACAATGAAGATGACGGTTCTTAAGTAAGAAGATCGTTCATTCAGATTTAGCGAATTGCAATCAGGGTAGGTGAAAACTTACCCTGATTTTTTTTTAGAAATTGAATTGAGTGTACTTACTTAGTTAAGATGCGTGTAGAGCGCTATGTTTAAACAATAAGAATGCATCTATTTTTGTAAGAAAACAAATTCAAATTATTCAAGTCTGACAAAGTATGCAGACGAGTTTGAAATTTCAAAACAACAGACCACTTCGGCAAATGCCGGAAGATTTAAAAACCAAAAAACAAAAGGAAACGAAATGAAAAACAAAAACAAAATGTACTCGGCTCTTGTTGCCTTCCTGATGATGTTGCTACTTGCAGGACAGTCAATATCAGCACCGGACAGCAAGGGAACAGATTTCTGGCTGATGTTCAACGGAAATCTCGGTACACCAACTCTGACTGTCTTCATTACGTCGGATGTCAACACATCCGGTACAGTAACGCCACAAGGTGGTGCACCTATACCATTCGCTGTAACTGCAAATACTGTAACTCCGGTTGTAATACCGGGGAGTTATGCAAATCACACAAGTGATGTAATTGACAGCAAAGGAATTCATGTAGTAGCGCTTAATGAAGTAACAGTCTATGGACTGAACTACATTGCCTTTACTACAGATGCATATCTCGGACTTCCGACAGATATTCTTGGAACCGACTATGTCGTAATGACTTATCGTAACTCAAACATAGTTAACGGTGTTGAATTCGGTGTAGTCGCTACTCAAGACAACACCACTATAACCATCACACCTTCAGTTACAACCGGACCGAGAATTGCGGGTGTTCCGTATGTAATAGTTATGAATCAGGGCGATACATATGAACTGAGGAATACTGGTTCTGCACCGAATGATCTTACCGGTACTACTATCACTTCCGACAAACCGATCGGAGTTATGGGTGCTCATCAATGCGCAAACATTCCTGCAGGTGCAGTCTTCTGCGATCACGTTTGCGAAATGCTTCCGCCAACTTCTACCTGGGGAAAGAATTTCGTAACCGTTCCTTTGAGATCAAGAATAAACGGTGACACATGGAGAATTATGGCTTCACAGAATACGACAACAGTAACGATCAACGGCGTACCACAGGCACCGATAAATGCAGGAAACTATATTGAGACAATACTAACGGGACAGTCCATAATAACTTCAGACAAGCCGGTTCTCGTGGCTCAGTATTCAAACGGTTCTTCTTTCTCGGGCAATCCGGGTGATCCGTTCATGATGATCTGTCCTCCATTTGAGCAATATCTTGCTGGTTATACAATGACAACAGTTTCAGGTTATGTTGCTCACTACATTAATGTAGTAGCTCCGAATGCTGTTGTTGGTACTCTGACACTGGATGCAGTTCCTGTTCCTGTTGTTGAGTTTACTCCTATAGGCGTAAGCGGATTCTCCGGAGCACAGTTAGTTGTAACACCGGGTTCGCATACACTCGCAGCAACGTTACCATTCGGAGTGTTCCAGTACGGATTCAACAATGACGATTCCTACGGTTATCCGGGAGGTCTTTCACTTTCTCCGATCGCAGTAGTTTCAGGAATTGACGCAACACCTGAATTTGCAATAAATCCGATCAATACTCAGCACTGTGTTGATGCATTCGTATATGATCAGAACAATCTTCCGGTCAATGGAATCAGAGTTGACTTCGAACAAAGAGGAGCCAACCCGGGCGCAGGCTTTGCATTCTCCGGCGCAAACGGAATTGCTCAATATTGTTATACCGGAACTAATGCAGGATTAGACACGATAATCTGTTCTTCAGGTAGTTTTGTTGATACAGTATTCAAACGCTGGGAAAGTTCACTTCCTGTTGAGCTTACATCATTCACATCAACAGTTATCGGAACAAGCGTAAAACTCAACTGGTCAACATCCGAAGAGATCAATAACTCCGCATTTGATATAGAGAGAAGTTCAATCAGCGGACAATGGTCAAATGTAGGTTCAGTTGCCGGAAACGGAACAACAACTCAACCAAAGAACTATGAATTCACCGACAGAAATCTTGCTTCAGGAAAATACAACTACAGACTGAAACAGATCGACTTCAACGGCAACTTCGAATATTTCAACCTCAGCAATGAGATTGAGATCGGAATTCCTGCAAAGTTTGATCTTGCTCAGAACTATCCGAATCCTTTCAATCCCAGCACAAAGATCAATTTCACTCTTCCTGTAGATGGAAACATGGTAATGAGTGTATTTGACAACAGCGGCAGATTGGTTGGAAAGATTTCTGAAGGATTCAGAACTGCCGGATACTATTCAGTTGACTTCAGCGCTGCAAATCTTTCAAGCGGTGTTTATTTCTATAAGCTTGAGTTTACAAGTTCAGGTCAGAACTTTGTAAAGACAATGAAAATGACGGTTCTGAAGTAAGAGCAACATTGCTTCAAACTAAGCACTATTTTTTAGAATCAGGACAAGTGAAAACTTGTCCTGATTTTTTTGTTTATGAAAATTTTACACAGAGTAAGGAGGGCTTCATTTTTTTTAAATGAGAAAGAAGCTACTTTATTATACAAAGAATATTGTTAAATTCTATTAAATTTTTGATAAATAATCTGAATTCTAAACAGAATTGGGATATGAATTTTTGAAACTAATCTAAAATAAATGAAAGGAAAAAAAACCTTGAAATATCTGTACAAATTTAGTGGTGCTTTGTTTTGGGTAGTTACATTGCTCCTGCTGACTATCACAAGTGCCACTTATGGTGATACAACGCCCCGGGACACCAAGGGAACACAGTTCTGGATAGCATTTCCGGATAACTATCCTCGTCCCGGTGTAAATAATCAGTCAACATATTTTCAGCAATTGCTGATAACAAGCGAATTTAATACATCCGGAGTAGTGTCAATTTCCGGAATTGGATTCTCTACTAACTTCAGTGTATCAGCTAATTCGTCGGTCATAGTTCAGTTCCCGCTTACTGTTGACGTCAACGCAAGCGATGTCATTACTGACTGGGGGATTCATGTAACATCATTACAGGATGTGACCGTTTACGGACTGAATAAATCAGTTCAGGCAAGTGACGGATTTCTGGCATTGCCTTTGGACATATTAGGTACTGAGTATCAGATACTTGGCTACAGAAACGTGGGTGTGGTAAATGGGAATCAGTTCCTTATTGTAGGAACTGAAAACGGAACTGTTGTTACCATTACTCCTGCTGTTTCAGTTGGGATCAGGACAGCAGGCGTTCCATACAATATTACGATCAATCAGGGAGAGACTTATCTCCTTAGAGATACTAATGGTTTGCCGTCAGACTTAACAGGTACAAAGATCAGTTCAACCGAGCCAATTGGTTTGTTCGGAGGTCATCAAAGTGCTAACATTCCCAGAGGCTTCGTTTCAGATGACCATCTTGTTGAGATGATTCCTCCTATGAGTTCTTATGGCAGAAGGTTTGTTACAGCTCCTTTAGCAACAAGACTTAACGGAGACTTCTTCAGAGTATTGGCTTCTGAAGACAATACAAGTGTGACAATTGATGGTGTAGCACAGTCGCCGTTGAATTCAAATCAGTATTTCGAAGTCAATCTTTCTAATGCATCATACATTGAATCAGATAAACCGGTTTTGGTAGCACAATACTCAACGAGTTCAACGTTTGACGGTGTTACGGGAGATCCATTCATGATGCTTGTTCCGCCGGATGAACAATATTGTTCAACATATGTTGTAAGAACACCTGCAGCAGGGTTCTCCGGAAATTACATAAATATTGTCTCGCCAAACTCGGCAGTTGGTTCACTTACGCTTGATGGTGTTGCAATCCCCGCAGTAAATTTCACTCCTGTGGCAGGCAGTGATTATTCTGTTGCAAGTATCCCTGTAACTCCCGGTTCTTATGTACTTAATTCTGACTACAGATTTGGATGTCATATATATGGTTTTAACTTCTTTGAAGGGTACGGATATCCGGGAGGCATGTCAGCTTGGAAATTGGCGGAGGTTGTCGAAATTATCAGCGGACCTGAGCAATCAACCGGTGTTGTTGGAACTGAGCATTGTGTTGAGACAAGGGTTGTTGATGGAAATGGCAGTCCGCTTGCAGGCATTCGAGTTGATTTTGAACAAAGAGGTTCAAATCCGGGCGGTGGTTTTTCATACACAAATGACAGCGGATATGCTACACATTGTTACATTGGAAATGTCGGTGGAATGGATACCATTCTTTGCAGATACTATGAATTTGTTGATACATTGTTCAAAACATGGGACATGCCTCAGCCGGTTGAACTTTCTTCATTCACATCTGCACTTAACGGAAGGGAAGTAAAGTTGTATTGGGCTACATCAGAGGAAATGAACAACTCAGGTTTTGATATTGAAAGGAGAACTGCCGGAGGCCAATGGTTGAAATTGGGAGCAGTTGCAGGCAACGGAACAACGATGCAGCCGAAGAATTATGAATTCACAGACAGGAATCTTTCTTCAGGACGATACAACTATAGGTTGAAGCAGATTGATTACAACGGCAACTTCGAATATTTTAACCTAAGCAATGAAGTTGAGATCGGAGTTCCGCAAAAATTTGAACTTGATCAGAACTATCCTAATCCATTTAACCCGTCAACAAAGATCAACTTCGCATTACCTGTTGACGGAAACATTGTAATCAACATCTATGACAACAGCGGAAGATTGGTGTCAATGATTGCTGAAGGATTCAGAAGTTCAGGATACTACACTGTTGATTTCAACGCGGCTAATCTTTCAAGTGGTGTTTATTTCTACAGGCTTGAGTTTACGGGTTCAAGTCAGAATTTTGTGAAGACAATGAAGATGACAATAGTCAAGTAAGATGAAAGTAATTTAGTTTCAAGAAGAAGCGGAGCAGAAATGTTCCGCTTTTTTTTATTCAACAATCATGCCCTAAAGTAGAAATTCATAGTTCAAAAATTTTTGAATTTAACTCACTAAATAATAGAAGTAGATTGTCATCAATCGGAGAACAATCCGAAGATTATATAACCCAAAATCAGGATGGCAATTATGAAAAGTGCTAAGAAAATTTTCTTTTTCTTTTGTGTATTGATATTGACTGTTATTTCTCTTGGAACTCTTAACGCTTCACTCGACACAAAAGGAACGGATTTCTGGATCGCGTTTCCGGGAAACTTATCCGGAGGCGGCTATTATCAAGCGCTGTTTATAACCAGCGATGTGAATACTTCAGGAATGGTTGACATTCCCGGTACCGGTTTTTCTGCACCATTCAATGTAACGGCAAACACAGTGACCACGGTAACATTTCCTACTCTAATTGATGTACAGAGTAACGATGTTATAACAAACCTTGGTATTCATGTTACATCACTTCAGGAAGTTACAGTCTATGGTTTGAACAGAAGAGATGCTACAACTGATGCATATCTCTCACTGCCATTAGACATACTTGGCACAGATTATCTGGTGCTTGGCTACAGAAATGTAAACATAGTAAATGCCAATCAATTTCTGGTGGTTGCAACAGCAAACGGAACAACAGTTACCATTACGACAACTGCCACTGTCGGTGGAAGGATAGCCGGTGTTCCATTTATTATTAACCTCAATCAAGGAGAGACATATTTGCTTAGGGATCCTAACGGACATCCTTCGGATCTATCAGGAACTAAGATTGTTTCCAATCTTCCTATTGGCGTTTATGGTGGTCATCAGTGCGCAAACATTCCGTTCGGTTTCGTAGCTTGTGATCACATCGTTGAAATGATTCCTCCCAACAGCACATTCGGTAAGAACTTTCTGACAGTTCCGCTTGCAACAAGACTGAACGGTGATGTCTGGAGAATCATGGCTTCAGACAATGCAACTACTGTTACAATAAACGGTGCTGCACAGCCTGTTATAAATTCAGGCCAATTTATTGAAACAGTCTTAACAGGAAATTCAACCATTACTTCAGATAAACCTGTTCTTGTTGCGCAATACTCTCCTTCATCAAGTTTTGACGGAGTCACATCCGATCCGTTCATGATGCTGATACCGCCGTTTGAACAGTTTCTTGCTTCATACACAGTAACAACACCTGCCTCGGGATTTGCAATCAACTTCATCAATGTAGTTGCGCCAAATTCAGTAGTTGGTGCATTGACTTTGGATGGTGTCCCAGTTCCTGCAGTCAACTTCACTCCTATCGGAGTAAGCGGCTACTCCGGTGCAAAACTTCCTGTCGCGTCAGGTACTCATAACCTGGCAGCTACTCTTCCATTCGGATGTTTTGTTTATGGATTTGATGATTATGATTCATACGGCTATCCGGGTGGTCAGGCATTGTCACAGATTGCTATTGTATCAAGCTTATTTATGACTCCAAGGACTGCGATAAATCCATTAAACACGCAGCATTGTGTTGATGCTCTTGTAAAGGATCAAAACAATATTCCGCTTCCCGGTATCAGAGTTGACTTCGAAAGAAAGGGAGTAAATGCCGGAGCCGGTTTTGCCTTCACGAATAATAGTGGAATTGCAACCTACTGCTATGTTGGAGCAAATGCCGGTGTTGATACAATCATCGGAACTACAGGGAGTCTGAAAGATACTGTATTCAAAACATGGGAAGGCGGTCTGCCTGTTGAACTTAGTTCATTTACTTCAACTGTAAGCGGCAGAGATGTAACTCTTAACTGGACAACTGCGCAAGAACTTAACAACATGGGATTTGATGTTGAACGCAAACTTGGAAATGTTTGGACCAAAGTAGGATTTGTTGCAGGAAGAGGAACAACAGCAAACACTGTTAACTATGTTTATTCAGATAAGAATCTTGCTTCAGGAAAATATAGCTACAGATTGAAACAGATCGACTTCAACGGTAATTCGGAGTATTTCAACCTCAGCAATGAAGTTGAAATCGGAATTCCTGTGAAATTTGAAATGTCACAGAACTATCCTAATCCGTTCAATCCTTCAACATGCATAAATGTAGATCTGCCAATTGACGGAAAGGCATTGGTCACAGTCTATGACAATTCCGGTAAGACAGTTGCTACATTGTTTGATGGTTTCAAGAGCGCAGGATTTTACAGGATAGATTTCAACGGCTCGAATCTTTCAAGCGGTGTTTACTATTACAGAATTGATTTCAATGCAGAAGGTATTAATTACAACAAGGTTCTTAGAATGACTCTTGTAAAGTAATTTATTACCCAACTGTTCTCTCCATAAGAGCGGGGCGTAATTGCTCCGCTTTTCTTTTATTTAAGATTTACTATTCTTTCCCGACTACAATTATCTCATCTTCTACTTTCACATTAAACTCATTCGCAGTTTCTCTCATCATAATGATGTCATACTCATCCTTAATATATTCCCTGTACATTGCCTGCTTCTGAAGCATAGCTCTGCACCTGTTGAGATTTAAGTCAATAGCTTCCTGGAATTCATCCTTTAATGCATCTGACTTTCTCCATCCTTCAACGGTCTCAAACTTATTGACATCTGCATAAAGTTTATTCATCCTTGTTTCGTATAACTGTAGGTCGCTAAGCTTCACTATGTCGTTTGTGTATTCTCTGAAGATCGTTCCAAAATTATTCATCTTGTATAGAAATTCAAACTTCTTTCTTTGCTGGCCATGACTTATTTCATCACACGAAGAACAACTAAGCAATGCCATTAAGCAAAGCAACAAAAAGCTATACTTCCTAAAAGTTTTCATAATCCAATCTTGGTTTTGCCTGAATTTGCAAATGCTCTTCAGGTTTACTGTTCAGCTTTGACTCTGATTTGTTTTTGAGATATCCTGCAAAGCCAATCATTGCGGCATTGTCAGCAGTGAATTCAATTGAAGGAAAATATATCTTATAACCTTTTTCGCCGAGGTTAAATAATTTCTTCCTAAGCTCAGAGTTGGCAGATACTCCTCCCGACACTGCAATTGTCTTGATGCCAAACCTCTCGGCGGCAAGGATTGTCTTTTCATACAGCATGCCTGTCACAGAATCCTGAAATGAAGCACAAATATTGTTCATTGTATCGCTATCTATCTTATTGTCTAAAAAGTTTTTCCGGAGATAATACAGCACAGATGTCTTAATGCCTGAAAATGAAAAATCAAATTCTGAATCCTTTATCCGGGCTTTCGGAAATTTGTGAAATGCCGGATCGCCTTTGTGTGCTGCATCATCTATCAGCTTTCCGCCCGGATATGGAAGTCCAAGAAGTTTTGCAACTTTATCATATGCCTCACCGGCAGCATCATCAATCGTGCGTCCGAGTATCCGGTGTTTAAACATGCCCTCTGCTATAATGAGAAGAGTATGACCGCCTGATACTATCAATCCAAGGAATGGGAAATCCATATTTGGATTCTCAATGAAGGGGCTGTACAGGTGAGCATGAATATGGTTAACAGAAATGAACGGCACCTGCAATGCAACCGAAAGCCCTTTTGCAAAATTTGAACCCACCAGCAAGGCACCGATTAATCCCGGCTCAGTAGTTGCACAAATAAGATTAACATCCGCAAGCTTCTTCCCGCATTTCTCAAGGGCTGTTTCGCAAAGCGGCATGATCTTCTTCAGATGCTCTCTGGAAGCAACTTCAGGAACTACGCCACCGTATTTAAAATGAAATAATTGTGTCGAGATTACATTTGAAATGACTCTCTCATTTTCAAGAACTGCTGCCGATGTTTCATCACAAGATGTTTCAAATGCGAGTGTTATCAAAATTGTGAGCTAAACTTTTTTGACGACGAAAGTATTAACATGTACAGTTCAATTATATTGACTTATCATTGTATTAAATTTAACTTGACGCGTGAATAATAACACAATCAGGTATCTTTTTATATTCTTTATTTCTGTCCTCGCATTTGGGCAGACACAGGTCATGTCTCAGGTTAAGCTCCTGGTTTCAATGGAGCCATCTCAGACAAATCATCTCAAAGCATACGGCATTGCTTACAGACATTTGCTTAACGGTAAAGAGTTAGACTGGCTTCTTAATTACAGGGGCGGTTCATTTCTGTTTAACTATGAACCGGGGCTGGAAGATGAGTGCAAACAAAAGAATGTATCATACGAACTTCTGAACGGAACTCAAACTGCAACTGCTTATGCGGATTCACAGTCTGATGAAAGAAATACAGACATTGTTCGGCTGGAGAAAGTAGCCAGGATCGCAGTGTATGTCCCGCCAAATGCATTACCCTGGGATGACGCGGTTCAGCTAGTGCTGGAGTATGCAGAAATACCATACGAAAAACTCTGGGACGAGGAAGTTCTTACCGGTAAGCTAAAGGGGTTTGACTGGCTTCATCTGCATCATGAAGACTTCACAGGGCAGTATGGAAAGTTCTTTGCAACTTACGGCTCTTCGCCATGGTATATGACTCAGAAGCAGATCAATGAAGATATGGCTGCCAAATTTGGTTTCAAGAAAGTATCACAATTGAAGCTTGCAGTAGTTGAGAAGCTAAAAGAGTATGTTTCAAACGGAGGATTTCTTTTTACTATGTGTTCAGCAACTGATACTTATGATATAGCTTTGGCAGCAAGAAACACTGACATTTGTGAAGTAATGTATGACGGAGATCCGGCTGATCCTGATGCAAATTCGAAACTTGACTTCAGTGAATGCCTGGCTTTCGAAAACTTCAACGTTGACATGAATCCTTACGTTTACGAGTATTCGAATATCGACATGACAAATCAGCTACTTAGCTATGGTCAGTTCAATGATAACTTTCGATTAATAGATTTCTCTGCGAGATTGGATCCTGTTCCTACTATGCTGACTCAAAACCACACTTTCTTAGTCAGCGGGTTTATGGGACAGACAACCGGTTTTAATAAGCAATTCCTGAAGAAGAATGTAACAATTCTTGGAATGAATGAAGGAACCGACATTGTCAGGTACATTCACGGCAATTACGGAAAAGGAACTTTTACTTTCTTTGGCGGACATGATCCTGAAGATTATCAGCATGCTGTGGGTGATCCAAAAACCGAACTGGATCTCTTCAGACATTCACCCGGATACAGATTGATTCTCAACAATGTCTTATTCCCGGCTGCCAAGAAGAAGAAGCTTAAGACCTGAGCCGCAGAAATTGAAAAGGGCTCATGCTATTCTTTTGCTGTCAATTCTGATTCTGACAGGATGCAAGAAAGAAGACAAGGTTACACATTCTGAAATTTCAGTTAAAGATGATATTGGCATTGAGCTGAACTTAAAAAGTCTTCCTGAAAAAATTATATCTCTTGCACCGAATATTACCGAAGCACTTTATGCGATTGACGCAGATAGCATGATTGCGGGAGTTACCGATTTATGCGATTACCCGTCTCAGGCGAAAACAAAAAAATCAGTAGGCAACTATTTAAGCCCTGACTACGAATCAATCATCTCCATCAAACCTGATCTTGTGATTATGTATGTAACCAATTCATCAGGCCCTGCCTACAAAACTCTAACTGACAACGGAATCAAGATCTATGCTTCAAATCCAAAGGATATTGCCGGAATCAAGAAAATGATTACCGACTTTGGTATAGTAACAGGGAAACAAAATAATGCTGATTCGGTTATTTCTTTGATTGATAAGGAGATATCCTTTGTTGATGAGCAAAAGAAAGTTGAAAGTTCTTTCATAGTCATTTCTGTTAATCCGCTGATGACAGCAAACGGAACAACATATATAAGTCAGATTTTAGAAAAGTCAGGATATCAAAATATATTCAGTGAATTGCTAATTGAATATCCGGTTGTCAGTGCAGAGGAATTACTGAGTAAGGATCCTTCAATATTGATATTTCCTACTGATACGACAGATCTGAAAAAAGCAGTTGAATCTGTAAACGAAATTAGAAAAGCAATCGGACCTGCGATTGAAAAGGCAAAGATAATTTTCATTGATGATGACATAATGTTCAGGCCGGGACCAAGGATAGTTGATGCAATTAGAATTCTGAGAAGAAGACATGCCTTCAACTAAATCAGATTTATTTTCTCAATTGAAGTAACTTAGGAAAAAAGTTTCAGCGGGTAATCTCTCTGTTTTTGTCACTCACCAAATCAGATACAGAATATTGTAGACCTTCTGACTGTTTGGAGTATCCATTTGATATTTCATATTCTCTGCAAACTTTGATTTAACAAGTATATCAGGCAATATCCCATATGATAATGAATTTAATAAACAGCTTGATATTTCAAGCAAGTTTTTTCCTGATTGCTATAGTATTTTATTTTAAGCGCAGCATTTACAATGTTGTCAGACATTGAGCTCATTTTTTGTCAACAGGAAAGCCCGTTAATTTTTGAACTATAATGCGTAAATTTGCACATGATTTCACTTAACGGAATATCAGTCAGGTACGGCTCAAAAGTATTGTTTGACGAAGTCTCTCTTCGAGTTTCAGGAAAGGACAGGGTTTCACTTGTCGGTTCAAATGGCGCGGGAAAGTCAACCATGCTGAAGGTTATTGCAGGCATTAATACACCAGATTCCGGTGAAGTTGCGATTTCCAGACATACTACAATCGGATATCTTCCTCAGGAAGGTATTGAATATGAAGGCAAGACATTGTATGAAGAAGTATATTCTGCTGCCGGCGATATAAATAAGATCCAGGAAGAAATGACTGCGGCTGAAAAAGAAATGTCTGAAATGACCGATACTACTTCAGATGAATTCATGGATCTTCTGAATGAATACGGAGAACTTCAGGAGAGATTTCAAATGCTTGACGGATTCAGACTAAAGTCAAAGATCGAAAAGATATTGATGGGACTTGGTTTCAGTGAGAGTGATATTCACAGAATGACCGATGAGTTCAGCGGCGGGTGGCAGATGCGTATCGCACTCGCTAAACTTCTTTTATCCAATCCGTCAATTTTGCTGCTTGATGAACCTACAAATCACTTAGACATTGAATCGTTGATTTGGGTGGAAAGCTATCTCAAAAGCTACATGGGAGCAATTGTACTTGTATCGCATGACAGAAGTTTTCTGGATAACATTTCTGACAGGACAGTTGAGATTTCTTTGGGGAATGTTACGGAGTATTCAGGAAATTATTCCTTCTATAAAAAAGAAAAGGAGATCCGCAAAGAACTCCTTGAAAACCAATTCAACAACCAGCAGAATTATCTAAAGCAGCAGGAAAAATTCATAGAAAGATTCAGATATAAATCAACTAAGGCAAGAGCGGTTCAGAGCAGGATCAAACTTCTAGAAAAGATGGATAAGATTGAGCTAGAAGATGAAGAGTCAACAGTAAAGTTCTCATTTCCTCCCGCCACACATTCGGGCAAAGTTGCAATAGAGATTGAAGGGCTTACAAAGAACTATGACGGCAAGCATAATGTATTGGAGAATATTGATCTTCTGATAAGCCGCGGAGAAAAGATCTGTCTTGTAGGAGTTAACGGTGCAGGAAAATCAACTCTGACCAGAATAATTGCAGGGCTTGAACCTTTCAATTCCGGAGTTGTAAAAGACGGTCATCTTGTCGAGAAGAAGTTTTACGCTCAGAATCAGGCAGAAACTCTTGACCACAGCAGAACCGTACTTGAGACAATGGAATTATCTTCAACAGGCGAGATCACTAAGAATTTGAGATCGATACTTGGAAGCTTTCTGTTCAGGGGTGATGATGTATTTAAAAAGGTAGGTGTTCTTTCCGGTGGAGAGAAATCACGGCTGGCACTTGCCAAGATGCTAATTGAACCATCGAATTTTCTGATCCTCGATGAGCCAACTAACCACCTGGATATGCGCTCGAAAGAAGTATTGATGAACGCACTTAAAAAGTATGAAGGTACGGTTCTTATTGTTTCGCACGACAGAGAATTCATAGATGGCATTGTAAACAAAGTTGTTGAAGTGAAAGGCAAGAAGATCAGATCATACAATGGCAATGCAAAGGACTATCTTGAAGCAAAGGAGAAGGAACTGCTTTCGAAGAAAGCTGAGGATGTTCAATTGTCAAAACATGAGACTTATCGAGTTGATGAACCGGCAGAAAAGAAAATTTCCGGACATGAGCTGAAGAAGAAAAAAAAGGAGTACGGCAAACTCACACAACCTGTAAAATCAAAGATCAAAGAGTTGGAAGAAAAGGCAGCATCTCTTGAAAAGAAAATTGCTGAGCTTGAAAAGATCATGAGCAGTGACAGTTTTTATAGCGGGTCTCATGACATCATAAAGAGAACGAAAGAATATAACGATTTAAAGGAGAGTGTAAAAAGTGTATATTCTCAATGGGAAGAACAGACTTCTTACCTGTCTGAAATTGAAGCAAAGCTACTAATTGAAAACTAAACTTAAATCCGGAAAATGAAAAACTTTATTCTAACAATCTTGCTTTTTGCATTAAGCATCATCTCAGCAAAGGATTCCCTTTCAAATGATGGTTCATTTCCAAAACTTTCACTGAACGGACCAAAGGAAGATTATTCCGCTTACATTAAAGAAAGAGACTATGAGAAGGCAAAGTCGGATGAAATGGAAAGAACAGGAGAGTACAGTCTTTTCTACATCGACTTTCATCTTGGATATGGATCAACAAGTCCCGGATATGATGTAAACAGCGGTGTTAGCGGTGTTAAGTCTGAATCAAAAGGCGGCTTAACTACCGGCGCGTTTCTTACGGTCACACTGTTTGATATGCTGAATCTGACCACCGGACTTGATTTTACTAAGAAGAACTTTGGAGTTACTGCAGATTCACTCTTAACTCAGCCTGAACCCGAGAGTATTTCCAATAGTTTTTTCAATATTCCCATAATGTTCAATTTTGGCGGTCAGTTGTCTGATAATGTTGGCGTCAATCTTTCGGCAGGTCCTTACTTTGGATTTCTTATAGGCGGGAATAATAATATTGAGGATTATGGTCTGAAGAACTTTGACTTTGGAATTAATGCAACGCTTACAGGGGATTATGCTCTGAACCAGTTTATAGGAGTAATCCTTGGAGTCGGAGCACAATTTGGCGGTCTTAATAATCTGGGTAGCACGGCAAGTCTATCTAATATAAAGACTACTAACTGGAATGGTTTCACAGGACTTCGGGTTGGTTTATAAAATTGACTGAAAACTCTTTAGCCGCTGATGATCATTTTCATCAGTGGCTTTTTCTTTGATACCTGCGAGATCTTTTGTGTGGTATAATACTGTGGTTTAATTTATCCTTACATATGAATATATTTGCCGACCGTGTCTAAAAAAATTCAACAAAAGAAACTGCAGCAGATTCAAACGCAATCTACTGACTGGGATGCTTTAATCTCAAAGTATTTCTGGCTGGTTATACCTGTGTTTGCAATCATTTATTATTTAAGCAGCAAATACTCACCGGGCTTTTACCAGGATGATGAGATCGGGCATTTCATCAACATGAAGGAGTTCTGGAACGATCCTTTTGTCATTCTGGGTAACTGGCCCAAGCCGGGCTACAAACTCTTCATGGTAGTTCCGTCATTGTTCGGTTATGAGACAGTCCTTTTTTTCAATGCGCTGATAGCCTCGTCAACAGTCTATCTTACATATAAGCTGATAAAGGCCTATGATTTAAGTTACGCCTTCTTTGGCGCATTGGTCCTTGCGTTCCAGCCGTTGTTCTTTGATCTTTCATTCAGATCTTATGCTGAGATCTTTACTGCCTTTCTTATAGTTTTGATGATTTTGCTCTACAAGAAAGAGCATTACATCTGGGCAGCTCTAACTTGCGGTTACATATTCACTGTAAGGCAAGAAGCTGCTCTGATTGGTATTGCTATGGCTGTCATGTTGTTTGGAAAAAAGCAATATGTTGCAATAATAATGCTGGGGGTATTTCCTTTCCTCTTCAACCTGTTCGGATTTTTTAAGAGCGGAGATATTCTTTATGTTATCACTGAGATGAACACTCTCGGCGCAATGTACTTCGGCGGAGACAAGAGAGGATTCTTTCATTATTTCAAGGTCTATATCTATATAATTGGTCCTGTTTGTTTGACTCTGTTTCTCCTGGGCTTTTGGGGCTTCTTTTCTGATACTTCAAAGTTTAAAGATTACTTTAACAAGTACTCTTTGCCATATATTGTTTTTGTCATCACATTTCTTGTTCAGGCAATGCTAATGGTATGGGGTACAAATCCCGGAACCTGGAGATACCTGCTGCATATCTCTCCGCTTGCCGCTTTTTTCGCTACTGTCGGGCTCAATAACCTTGCTGTTCAGAGCTTCCGGAAAACGGCTTATATTATTTTTGGAGCATTGGCATTCTTCACACTTGTTTTTCTATCAAAGGATTCGAACGGGCTTGATCTGCTTGATACAGCGGAATACGGAAAACTTGCTGTAGTGGCAGTAACTGCGGTTCTTGCAATAGCATTGTTCAACAAGGACAGGAGATCTTACCTGAATAAGCTTTCCGGCATTTTGATTCTATTGTCTGCTGCATATTTGTTTATGAGCTTTAAGCCGAGAGAATATTCACCGGAAAACCTTGCGGTTAAGCAAATGGGTGCTTTCCTGGCAGGTTCGGAATTCGACAATAAGAAAATTGTGGTAACTACCCAAACGTCAAGCCCTGTGTTTTTATTTGGAGATTTTTCCGCTGAAAGAAAGAAAAATTTTGTGCATCTGAATTCCAAAAATCTGGCCAATGCAGTAAAGGGAGATATTATAGTTTGGGATTCCCATTACGGTTACAGGCCTGAGTATGACAATGACGTAAAGTTTGAAATATTACAAAGAGATACTACACTAAAACTTCTGAATCAGTTTGCCTCTTCAGATAAACGCTATCAGGCATTTGTTTTTGAAAAAGTGAATTAAAGAAAAATTAAACAGATGAAACCAAATAAGGAAAATTTTGAGCAATGGAATGAGAACCTTGCTGAGAAACATGATCTTGATAAGTTCTATAACCATCCCAACTTTGCATTCAGATATATTGAGCAAAAGAGAATTTCGAAACTGATTGAGCTTGCAGAAATTAAATCATCAGACAAAGTACTTGAAGTCGGTTGCGGTGCAGGTCATATCCTCGAGCAGATTAAGAAAGGTGAGCTTTATGGAATTGACATCGCCGATATACAGATTCAGCGTGCAAGAAAAAGACTTGGCGAAAAAGTTGTTCTTTCCAAGGCGCCGGGGGAAAAGATTCCTTATGATGACAAGTTTTTTGATAAGATACTGTGCTCTGAAGTGATAGAGCATGTTCTCGATCCGAGAGAAGTGCTTAAGGAAATGTCACGAGTGTTAAAAGATGACGGAATACTTTCTTTGTCAATTCCAAATGAGGATGTGATCAACTCTACAAAGAGATTTCTTAAGAAGACCGGTCTTATCAAGCTTATTGACAGCAAGAAGGATACTGAAGGATGGGAACTTGCCGCAAAAGACAATTTGGATGAATGGCATCTGCACAGTTTTTCGCTTGCACTTGCAGAGAAATTTTCATCGGGAATATTCAAGATAACTTCCGTTGCTAAGATCCCGAATGCTGTATTCCCTGCAAGGTTTGTAATACAATATAAGAAGGTCTGAACTTGTCCTCTTCGAAAAAATCCTGTATAGTCTATGGCGGAGGCGGTTTCATAGGCTCTCATCTTGTTGATGAACTGCTTTCTAAAGGTTATGAAGTAACGGTTTTTGACAAGCTCAATTTTTCAAAAGGGAATCTTGAACCCGCTATTGACCGGATCAAGATAATTGAAGGTGATTTCAATAATGTAATTGACATCAGGAATTCACTGAAGAATATAGATTACGTCTTTCATCTTGTCAGTTCAACACTTCCCGCAGGTTCTAATGATAATCCTGTTTATGATGCTGAGACAAATCTTATTTCATCACTAAAGCTGTTCAAAGAATGTGTTGACCAGAAGATAGTGAAAGTAATATTCTTGTCTTCCGGAGGAACTGTTTATGGAGTTCCAACTACTGTTCCGATAGGGGAAGATCATCCGACAAAACCTATCTGCTCTTACGGCATCATAAAGAAGTCCATTGAAGATTACTTGTATCTCTTCAATCAGATCCACGGACTTGACTACTGCATTTTCAGGCTATCGAATCCTTACGGTGAAAGACAAAATCCTAAAGCAGCTCAGGGCGCCATAGCCGTTTTCCTGAATAAAATAATGAGAAACGAGGAAATTGTGATCTGGGGTGATGGTGAAGTAGTTCGTGATTATATCTATATCAAAGATGCTGCAAGGGCTCTCGTAAAGTCACTTAATATTAATTCGCAGTGCAAGTTGTTCAATCTTTCCGCCGGCAAAGGATACTCTCTGAATCAGATCATTGAAGCAATAAAGCATGTTACCGGAAAGGGAGTAGTTAATTTAGTTTATCAAGACAAGAGAAGTTTTGACGTTCCGGTAAGTATTCTTGATAACTCTTTGATTGTCAGGGAGCTTGACTGGAAGCCGGAAACTGCACTAACGGCTGGCTTAGAGGCAACTCATAAATATTTGAGTGATCTGAATGACTGACAATTCCAACATTACTCTTAGCGTGTTCTTTCCTGCATATTACGATGAGAAAAATATCGGAAAGGTTGTTGACTCGGCAATAAAAGTTCTTGATGAACTTAAGCTTAAGGATTATGAGATAACAATTATTGAAGACGGGAGTCCTGATAAGACAGATGAAGTTGCCGATGAACTGGCCAGAAAATATGAAAAGGTGAGTGTTATTCATCACGAGAAAAATCTTGGCTATGGAGCAACACTTAGAGACGGATTCATGAATGCTAAGATGGATTATGTCTTTTATACAGACGGAGACAATCAATTTGATCTTCAGGAGCTTAAGAAATTTGTTGCGCTCATACCTTATACAGACATTGTAGTCGGCTATCGAAAGAGAAAACAATATTCAACTTACAGAAAAGTAACTTCATTGGTCTATAATTTTGTTCTTAGATTCTTATTTGATATTGACTATGTGGATGTTGATTGTGCATTCAAACTTATCAAGACCGATCTTTTTAAGAAGATAAAGATTGACTCAGTAGATGCGTTCATTGATGCTGAAATCCTATTAAAGGCAAAGCAGCTTGGATATTCATCCACTGAGATAGGAGTAAAGCACTTGCCGCGCGTTGATGGAATATCAACCGGTGCAAGGCCATCAGTTATATTCAGAACTATTAAGGAGATTACGGAATACAGGAAAGAATATCAAAGTCAGCTAAACAAACAGTATACTTCAGGTTCTTAGCCGTCTATCTTCACGTACTTAAGCCTCAGAGAATTCCCAAGCACAGTAACAACATCGCTGAAAGCCATAAGCATTGCTGCCATTACTGGACCGATAACAATACCGAACGGAACAAATAAACCCGCAGCTATTGGTATGGCAAGGGCATTATAGAAAAATGCCCAAAAGAAATTTTCCTTTATAACAGTTACCGTCTTTTTCGAGATGTTGATTGCTTTAAGCAGATTGTTCAGATCATCTTTAACGAGAATTACATCTGCTGAATCTATTGCAATGTCCTGACCTGCGCCAACTGCTATTCCAACATTTGCCTTAGCAAGAGAAGGTGCATCATTTATTCCGTCTCCTACCATGCCAACGTTTCTGCTCTTAGACTGCAAAGCAGTTACGATTTTTTCCTTCTCTTCCGGAAGTGTTCGTGAAGAGTAGTCTGCTATATCAAGTTCAAGTGCTACTCTTCTTGCAGCAGAATCATTATCACCTGAGATCATAAATATTTCAATACCCCTCTTCTTCAATTGCTTTATTACGCTCGCCGCATTTTCTTTTATCTCATCATCGATCTCAACTACTCCTGCAATCTCTCCGTTTATGCCGATAAAGAGATTGCTCTTGCTTGCTTCAAAAATAATGTTTGAAAATGATATGCCGTTTTTTTTGAGAAAATTTTCATTGCCTATTACAAGTTGCTTTTCATTTACATCAGCTTTAACTCCAAGCCCCGGTTCAGATTGAAAATCTTTGACCATGAACTGCTTGGTAATATTATTATCAAGAGCATACTTCACTATGGACTTTGCAATAGGATGTGAAGAATGTTTCTCCAGCGAGTAGATATATTTGAGAATTTGTTCATTTGTATAACCGTTGAATACATAGACATTCTTAACTTTGATCTCACCGGTTGTCAAAGTGCCGGTCTTGTCAAAACACATTGTGTTTACTTTCATCAGGTTTTCAATTCCGTCGATATTGTTGAACAAAATCCCGTTCTCAGCGGCTCTTCCGACTCCGAGCACAATTGCGATTGGTGATGCAAGTCCCAATGCACAAGGACAGGCAATTATCAGTACGGAAACTGCAAACAAAAGAGACTTATCAAATTGTGTGTTTAAGACAAAGTACCATACAGCAAATGTAACAATGGAAATAAGTATTACAACCGGAACGAAAACCGACGAAATTTTATCCGCAAGTTTCTGGATCTTTGGCTTTTGTGCCGAAGCGTCTTTCACAAGTGAAATGATGCGCGAGAGCATTGTGTCATTTCCAACCTTCTCGGCCACCATTTTAAGAAAACCATTCTTCAGCACGGTGCCGCTCATCAATGGATCACCAACGGATTTTTCAATAGGAAGACTTTCTCCGGTCATTGCGCTTTCATCAACAACCCCGAATCCTTCGATTAGGGAACCGTCAACAGGTATCTTGTCTCCGGTTTTTACAATTACAATATCATTCAGCTTTACTTTCTTAAAAGGTATGAACAGTTCATTCCCGTCCCGAATGACATTAACTACTTTTGACTGCAGATCCTTCAGCTTTTTTATTGAAGTCTGCGTTCTGGATTTCAAGACTGCTTCAAGATAATTTCCGATCAGAATGAAAGTAATTATCATTGCAGCAGTTTCAAAATAGACATCCTTGGTTCCGTTAAGAGCCGAAATATTCAATGCGAAAATTGTGTTGGCTGCAATGGCACTGCTGTAAAAGAAAGATGAAAGACTTCCGAGTGAAATGAGCGTATTCATATCAAACTTCTTGCTTTTGAGTGAATTGTAAGTTCCCCGGATAAATTTTTCACCGCACCAGAATATCACAACTGATGAAAGAGCAAAAAGAATTGTCAATACGACTTTCTCGGGAAGATGTATGTATGGTATCTGAAAATGATCTTTCATGCTAAGCAGCATAATAATCACAGAGAGGAAGGCCGACACATAAATCTTAAGTCTTAGCGTTTGGAGACTCTTGCGGCGCGTGATGTCAGCTTCATATTCGTCATCATCTGACGATACTCCAAATCCAAGTGACTCCACTAGTTTCCTTATCTGTGCCCTTTCAATGACTGTCGGCTGATGTGTTACTCCGCAAATTTCTGAAGCGAAATTAATTTCAACAGACTTAATGCCGTTAGTTTTTTCAAGGTATGATTTAATGCTTTGTGCACATCCCGAACAGTTCATACCGATCACATCAAACTCATACAACTCTTCATTGTCCAATGATCTTTTGAATGTAACCTTTTCGGATGTGTTTGCAGAATTTTGCATTTTCAGATTCTTAAAAGTTTGTCTGCTATCTTGATTGCTCTGTAGTTTTCTTCAACATCATGTACTCGCAATATATCTGCTCCTAAGCCTATTGCTGCAGTATTTGCTGAGATTGTTCCGTATATCCTCTCGTTTACGGGCGTCGAAATGATCTTGTCAATAAAACTCTTTCTTGAAAGCCCTACTAATACAGGATAACCCAGTTGCTTCAACAAGCTTACATTCCTTATGAGTTCAATGTTATGTTCAAGTGTCTTGCCAAAACCAATACCGGGGTCAACTATTATCTGAGTAATGCCCGCATCTGCTGCCAATCCCGCCGAATATCGCAGATATTCTTCAACCTCCGAAACGACATTTTCATAAAACGGATCAGTCTGCATATTCTCGGGTGTTCCTTTGATATGCATAAGTATGCAGGAGGCTTTATGCTTTGCAGTAACTTCCGCCATCTTCGCATCAAATCGAAATCCGCTGATATCATTCACTATACATGCGCCCGCTTTGAGACATTCATCAGCAACTTCACTCTTATAAGTATCAATCGAAATCGGAATATGAAGTATTTTTGAGATCGCATCAACTACCGGAACCACTCTCTCCATTTCTTCATCGGTAGTTAATTTCATTGCACCGGGCCTTGTTGATTCCCCGCCTACATCAATAAAGTCGGCACCATTGTTCTGCATCATTATTGCATCACTGATCACTTTATCCAACTTTACTGAAGATTCGAAATATTTTCCTCCATCGGAGAAAGAGTCCGGAGTAATGTTCAGCACTCCCATCAAAAAAGTTCTTTTGCCAAACTCATACTCAACGTTGCCAAACATGTATTTCAATTTACCTCTGCTCCCGATTCTATATTGCCGTCAACTGTAACAAGGCGGAGTTCCTTACCATGCTTTGCTGCCAGAAGCATTCCCTGCGACTCAATGCCCATCAGCTTTGACGGCTTAAGGTTATCCACAACAATGATGGACTTACCAATGAGATCTTCAGGAGTATAATACTCGGATATTCCTGATACGATTTGTTTTTCCTTATCGCCTATTTTTAACTGTAACTTCAAGAGCTTTTTGCTGTTAGGTACTTTCTCGCATTCTACAACAATACCCGTACGCAACTCTATTTTTCTGAAATCATCAATAGTTATCAGGCAATTGCCGTCATTTTCGTCACTTGAAGACTCAGCAACTTCCGGCTTTGACATCTCATCGATTTGCTTATCTTCAATTATTGGAAACAGAATTGCATTCTCACCAAGCTCTTCACCCACTTTGATCAGAGGATTCAAAGCATCACTCCACTGCAAATCATTTTTGTCAGACTTCAGCATGCCGAGAATCTTGTTTGATGCATCCGGAATGAAAGGCCTGAATACTATTGCAAGTGAGTAGCAAAGCCGCAGACAATCATTAATAACTCCAGCACACTTTTCGTTATCACTCTTTACAAGCTTCCATGGTTCTGTGTCATTGAAATATTTATTAGCCTGCCTTGCCAAATTCATTGCTTCAGACAATGCATCTTTGAATCTGAATGAATCAAGATTCTTGCTTATTAGTTCAGATTGTTTTGCAACAAAATCAAACAACTCTTTAGATTCAGGAGTATCGGAAAGTCTTCCCGGTATTTTGTTGTCAAACTTATTCTTTGCAAATACAACTGTCCTGTTCACAAAATTGCCAAGTATCGCTGCCAGTTCATTGTTGTTCCTTGCCTGAAGATCCTGCCACGTAAAGTCAGTATCCCGGTTTTCCGGTAAAGTAGCAGCCAGAGCATATCGAATTGAATCTGTACTGAATTTAGCAACAATATCTTTTACTAGAATTCCTGTCCCGCGGCTCTTTGACTGTTTCTCTCCACCGATATTAAGGAATTCATTTGCCGGAACATTGTCGGGCAGAATGTAACCGCCGTGCGCCATCAGCATAGCAGGGAATATGATGGAATGAAAAACAATATTATCTTTGCCAATGAAATGAATCAGCTTAGTTTCATTGTTCATCCAATAATCTTTCCATCCGTCAGGATCACCTCTTTCAATGAAAAGCTCCTTGGTAGCTGAAATATAACCAATTGGAGCTTCAAACCAGACGTAGATGACTTTTCCTTCATTATCTTTCAGAGGTACTTTTACACCCCATTCAAGATCACGCGTAATAGCTCTGTCCTTCAAGCCTGACTTTAACCAACCTTTGCAATAATTGAGAACATTTTGCTTCCAGTCTTTTTTTGTCGCAATCCATTCTTCAAGCTTCTGCTGAAAATCTGCAAGAGGAAA